>CAYMXK010000655.1:0-2018 GCA_964393915.1 uncultured Prolixibacteraceae bacterium | reverse complement strand
GTCGCCGGCTTTAAAACTACCAGGAATTCATTTGTGGCAAAGGACATGCCTTAATTTTCCAATTTTACTTTACAGGCAAATAAATTCCAATGGAATACATCAGCATTGCTGGTGGTTGTTCTTTATCTTCCGGCCAGTTTGGACCTTCCTCCAGGGCAAATCAGCAACATCGGTCCTTGCCCGATGCCTTTTCAAATGCTTCCTTCCCTTCTGAAACCGAAAAATAAATCAATCCTGCAGCTCCGATAGAATCGGCCCACGCAAAACCGGTAAGCTCGTAAATCAGGCTCGAAACGAGCAATACCAGCGACATGTAAACACATACCTTTGTACAATTGGCATCTGCAATAACAGGATCTGACTGCAACTTAATGCCTGTATTCTTTTTTGCCCGCATAAGCCAGGTCATCACGAGAATTGAAACAACAGAGATAACAACACCCCAGATAGTAGTTTCGGGTTCGTGACGGGTTATCAGGCTCAGAACTATTCCTGCAAATAGTACTATTGCGAGCATATAGAATGCTGTTCCTGTTATCTTCAGCGCTGTTACTTCATAAGAGCTCCTGTGGCTCTCAGGATCTTGCCTGATCCGCATTATCATCATGGCAATACCGATACCTGATATCACCTCAATGAAACTATCAGCACCAAAACCAAATAAGCTGAGCGTTTCATCAGAATAGCCCAGCACCATCGATAAAATACCTTCAAAAAGATTGTAAAAGATGGTGAACAGGCTTAACAGGAAAGCCTTATTGTATAATTTTTTTTCAATGGTATCCATCCCACTGGGAGATCCCCTGAAATAATGGTTTAACTATCCAGACGGCTTTCGGATGTAATATCGAAACTCAATGCCTTGGAAATAATACAATCTTTTTCTGCCTCTTTAGTGACCTCTTCAAAATCAGATGCATTCAAACCTGGCACACGACCGGTTATGGACAAATGACTTCCTGTAATGCTGGTACCTTCCAGCGTTACTGTGGCGACTGTATCGAGGTCAAAATCGGTAAACCCTTTCTTTGTCAGCAATGAACTTACCCACATGGTGAAACAACCGGCGTGGGCTGCTGCAATCAATTCCTCCGGGTTAGTCCCTTTTTCGCCTTCTTCAAAGCGGTGTTTAAAGCTATAATTCGTCTTTTCCAGAACTTCACTTTGCGTTGTCAGTGATCCTTTACCTTCTTTCAATGTCCCTGCCCAGTGGGCGTTAGCTGTACGTTTCATTTTTATTTTTTTTAATTCATCAATAATTTTAATATTTCCCATCGCTGATACTCCCTCATTCCGGTAAAATTGCCACCGGCATGCATGGATGTACACTTCTCGGGTACATTATTATAACAGTTTTCAGGGAAATAGGTTTTCCTGTAATCCTGAAATTTATATCCAAAGATGATATTATGTATAACCCGGCGCAAATAAGTTCTACGCAGTTCTTAATGATTCACTTTTGATGATTCCTATTTGGTAACTCGCCTTCCTCCACAAAATAATTCTTCCTTATAATAAATATTCCCGGAAATATTATTTACTTTGCATTTCAAAGTACTTTTATTTTTGAATTAAAGATTATGACCAGAACGAAAGATTTTCTAAAACAGCTTAACCCAAAATCTGTGATTGCCAGAATGGCCATTGGTGCCTTCATCGGATTTGCATTGATAGCGCTCTTTATCTTCCCGATAAAAGATCCTGATCCGGCCTGGGGCAGTTATTGGCGCATCAGGCCACTGATCATTACACCCCTGGTGGCCGCCTTCGGCTTCCTCTCCTTTTACCTGAAGGAATACATCCAGCCGAAAACCGATGCCGGCAAAATCGTGGTATTCCTTATCAGTACACTGGCTTTTCTTGTTGCACTTTGGATGGGCATTATTCTCGGACTGGACGGAACGCTTTGGGATTAAACGGTGGCAGGAGGCCGTCCTCTCTCCGGTCTGATAGAGTGCGTGAATATCGGATCCCGGCATATCTTTAACTCTCTTTTTTTAGAAATATTAGCGGATGGA
>CAYMXK010000654.1:0-2021 GCA_964393915.1 uncultured Prolixibacteraceae bacterium | reverse complement strand
GTAGAGACGCACTGCCGTGCGTCTCTACGCGGCGATACGTCCTATACGACGGTGTATATAACGGCACCGTAAAGACGCACGGCAGTGTCTCTAAGTGCGTCTCTACAACACGATATTATTAATTATTAATAAAATTACAATCATGAAACTACAATCCTTTTTTCTTGCCTTGCTAATCCTATTGCTGGTATCTCCTGTGCTTCACTCCAGTGAAAATGAGATACCCGTTTTGCAGAACCCCATCACCGTAGAATACCTGAAACGGAATCTGCGTAAATCCCAACCCCGGTTGGTGCTCAATTCCGCCATTGAAAAGGAGCTGAGAAGCAAATTGAAAACCGATCCGGTGATCCGGAACATGTACGAGGCCATTAAGCTCAATGCAGAGATGGTTCTGTCAGAGCCACTGCTTGAGCGGGTGGTAACCGGCCGCAGACTGCTCTCAGTATCCCGGGAGATGCTTTACAGGATGAATATGCTCGCAATGGTCTACCGTATCGATGGTGATCCTGCAATTTTAAAGCGCATCAATGATGAAGTGGTGGCAGTTTGTAATTTCTCCGACTGGAACCCATCCCATTACCTGGATGTTGCTGAGATGGCTATGGCTGTGGCAATTGCGCTTGACTGGACTGCAGGTAAACTTCCCAAAGCGACCATTGAGCTGGCAAAAAATGCCCTGATAGAAAAGGGGATCATGCCAAGTTGGCCTGAGAGCGGGCGCAAACCCAGCTGGGCCTACGGTAGCAACAACTGGAACCAGGTGTGCAACGGGGGCATGATTGCTGCTTCGATCGCTATTGCTGAAAAAGACCCCGAACTGGCTGCAAAAACCATATGGCGTGCCCTCGACGGGTTACCACATTCGCTGGCAGAATACATGCCTGATGGAGTTTATCCCGAAGGATCAACTTACTGGAGCTATGGCACCAGTTTTTCGGTTACCACTGCCGCTATGCTTGAAAGTGCCTTCGGCAGTGATTTCGGTCATTTCGATTACCCCGGCTTCAAGGAGAGTGCCGTTTTCAGGGTATTGGTCAACGCCCCTTCGGGCTGGTATTACAACTTTGCCGATTGTGGTGATAAACGAAGTGAGACCGGAGATGTGACCCTGGCCTGGTTCGCTGCGAAAACAGGGAACAGTGCTTTCTTCGAAAAAGAACGGTTCTTAATGCAGCCCGAAGCCATGGGCAAGCTTAGCCGAGTGGGCGGGGCTGCTTTGGTTTGGATGTCACAATATAAAGAACTGGGTGAGGAAAAAGTACCCACAGCCTGGAAAGGAGAAGGATCTAACCCTGTAGTTGTGTTCACTGGTGGTGAAAATGACCCTCATCAATATTATTTTGGTGGAAAAGGGGGCCGCGGTACCGTTAACCACGGGAATATGGATGGAGGATCTTTTGTTTTTGAGTTGAACGGTGTACGCTGGTCGGTGGATCCCGGCAACCAGGGGTACAACGAATTGGAAACAGCCGGTTTCGACCTGTGGGGAAGATGCCAGGATTGCGAGCGCTGGACTCTCCTTACGAAAAATAATTTCGGGCACAGCACCATCAGTGTGAATGACCAGTTGCATGTGGTCGACGGACTGGCCACAATTGCGGACTTTAAGGATGGCGCAAAGCCGGAAGCCACTATTGATATGACGCCGACGTTTGCCGGACAGTTAAAAAGCGCCTCGCGAAGGTTTGTAAAGGACAGCAACACATCCCTTCTCATTGAGGATAAAGTAGAAATTTCTGATAGTACCAAACTTATCACATGGCATATGCTCACCACCGCTGACGTGGAAATTGTAAAAGGTGGCGCTGTCCTGAAGCAGGATGGAAAAACTTTAAAGCTTGAAAACCTGTCACACCCCGATTTGATGGTGTCAGTAGTATCCCTTTATCCGGCCCCGTTGAAACTCGACCGCCAGATGGTGGGATTAAAACGCCTTGAAATTCGCATACCTGCCTGGATCCTTGAGGGAAATAGCAGTAGGATAAGGGTAAGATTATCCGGTATATAAAGATATTAGA
>CAYMXK010000653.1:1869-2024 GCA_964393915.1 uncultured Prolixibacteraceae bacterium | reverse complement strand
CATCCCGAAATCAGGTAATCATGTTAAGGACAAATTATAAGATTAAGTATAACTTTGTAAAAATGAAAACATCTCAACCAATCAATATGAAAAAGCCTTCCATACAAAAGGAACCCGGTTTCATCAAAGCCATCTGCTCCGGGTTCATCCGCATT
>CAYMXK010000653.1:0-1859 GCA_964393915.1 uncultured Prolixibacteraceae bacterium | reverse complement strand
ATACCTGCTTCCATGGCGGTATCACTGGCAATCAGCCTGCTGTTCTCAGGGTTTGCCTCCCCTGCCGACGAAACCGGAAGTGATCCCACTCCATTAAAATTCAATGTCTCCGGGAAGTTTAAAATCGCACAATTCACAGATATCCACTGGAATCCGGCCTCTGATAAAAACCACCTTACCATTGAAAACATCAGGATGGTGTTGAAGGAGGAAGCTCCCTCACTGGTAATCTACACCGGCGATATTGTGACTAAAGGACCGTCGTACCAGGGCTGGATGGATGTTACCCGGCCGCTGGTTGAGTCTGGAATCCCCTGGGCCGTAACCCTCGGTAACCACGATGATGAGGCAGATATGACAAGGGATCAGGTTTACGACCTGTTGCTAACCCTACCAGGTTTTATTGGCGTAAAAGGTCCGGATATCTCCGGAACCGGCAATTTTGTGCTGCCCTTACAATCGGCTAATTCAGACAGCACGGAAGCACTGATCTGGTTTTTCGACTCCCACGGCTACCCTGCAGATAAAGCCCTGGGAAAATACGACTGGATAAAATTTGATCAGATCGCCTGGTATCGCCAAAAGAGCGCTGAGTTCAGCCAACAGAACAAGGGTAAGCCATTTCCCTCCCTGGCCTATTTTCATATTCCCCTCCCTGAATACAAACTGATTACCGGACTGGAAGGGACACTGGGCCGGTTTGAGGAAGAAGTCTGCTCCCCCGACGTGAACAGCGGCCTCTTCTCAGCTTTCCTCGAAATGGGCGATGTAATGGGGATGTTCGTGGGGCACGATCATGTGAACAATTACATAGGCATTCACCAGGGCATTGCCATGGGCTACGGACAGGTCTCCGGTGCCGATGCATACGGCAATTTCCCCAGGGGCAGCCGCATTGTGGAACTGACGGAAGGCAGCAGAAGTTTCAAATCCTGGATCAGAACTGCGGAAGGAGTATCGTATAATTTCCAATATCATCCCTGAATAACATGAAATAGAGAATGCTGTTTGGAAAACCTCAGTTTTTCATATAATTTTATCGGCTGAGACTTCTTACCATAATGAGTATGGCTATGCATAAATTTTCCCTTTCAACCGGCAAAACACTCCTGTTAATGGTTTTTTGCCTGAATACAGGTTACGCTCAACCATCAAAAAAGACATTTTCCAAAGAGAACATCACTCCCTGGTGTATTGTACCATTTGACGCAAAAAAGCGAAATCCCCGCGAACGTGCAGAAATGCTCCGTGATTTGGGATTCAAAACGGTTGCCTATGACTGGCGCGATAGCAACATTCCTGAATTCGATGAAGAAATCATCCAGTTAAAGAAACATGGCATAAAAATGACTGCCTTTTGGTGGGCCGGAGGATTGCCAGTAAGTGAAAGCGAACTGAAAAATTCAGAAAAAATGACTCTGCAGATTGATTTTTTTAAACGAAACAATCTCCATCTCGATGTGTGGGTAACCCTCAGCGAAAATGGCCTGCAGCATGAGCCGGATGAAGTGAAATATTCAATACTTGCCGGGAGGGCAGACATTCTCGCCCGGGAGCTGGCCAAAATTGGTTGCCGGCTGGGTTTATACAACCATGGAGAATGGGGTGGTCAGCCCCGTAACCTGGTTGAAGTGGTAAAAAGAGTAAAATCGGACAATGTTGGAATTGTCTACAACTTTCATCATGCCCACGATCATCTGGCGCTGATGCCGGAAGCCTTTCGTCTGATGCAACCCTTTCTGTATGGCGTGAATCTGAATGGAATGAATCCGGGTGGCCCCAAAATATTACCCCTCGGACAAGGGACTGAAGATGTAAAGATCCTGCAAATGATCGCTGATTCAGGATATGATGGCCCA
>CAYMXK010000652.1:0-2044 GCA_964393915.1 uncultured Prolixibacteraceae bacterium | reverse complement strand
CTGGGCTATGGCAACGAAAGGCAAACCCATTGCAAAATAGACTGATGGAATCCAGAATGCCGGGTTACTTTGTATTGGTTTTATTTCGTGCATAATCTTGATAACTGGTTTGAATACTGCTAAAAGGCCAAATTTTTGAATTTATTTTTACACGAAGCAAATATAGACAAACAAAAATGTGGTACTATGGGTAATCCACTTATTTGATCATCTTATTCCCATAAAATTACTCATCAGCCTTGCCTGCCTCAGGAGCCCGGAGGGGAGCAGTTTCGCGGGCTTGCCGCTCTTCAGGCGTTCGTTGCATTGAACGCAACGTCTGCATGCCCACATTCCACTTATAATAACCAATACTTCCGTGACCGGGGTTTCCCGGGTATTGACATTGGTATGGGTACGTCGCTGCGCTTAGGGCAACAAAGCATCGCTGATCAGCAGGTTTGGCCTGACAGCATGCTGTCAATAGGCAGGATGGCCCACGCACCCACGGACTGGTCAGCAGATGGATCACAGACCAGTTTCCTGTCCCTGTCAATAAAGCGGGTAACATCCATCATCCGGCTCCGGTTCAATCTGGAGGGAAGGCTGTCGCCCTCCGCAGGCATGGCCAGGATAACAATATCTGTCACCGGGGAATCAGTTGCGGGAAACTGAACATTTATCTGCATGGAGTTTTGAACTCTGCTTTAGTGATATCAGCTTAATTTAAATTATTTTAAAGATGAAACAAACCTGTAATTGCCAGATGCTAAATTCAATACAACTCTTTCATCTTCCATTCCTGAGAATGTTACCCCTATGGATTCGGAAACTGACTGGTTGCCTTCGGTAATACTTTTCAGGTCTTTGGCAGGTATATGGACCGTTGCCGTACTATTTACAGGTACCCTGATATCCCAGGTAAAAGAATCGTCTTCCAGCTTCCAGTTGCTAACAATTTCGCCATAGGAAGATGAATAGCTGCAATTCACCCAGTCGACACTTTTCACCAATGCCGGACGAAGAATGATGTTTTTGAAACCGGGATGTTCTGTATCCCACTGTATTCCGGCCAAACCACGGTAAAACCAGCCGCCGATATAGGGAAAGCAGGAGTGTATCTGAGAATAGAATCCGTTCCATTGTTCCCAGGCGGTGGTTGCCCCTTTTTCCACCATATATCCCCAGCCCGGGTAAGTCGTTTTGTTCACCATAATATCTATCAGATCATTCCGGTTGTTTTCAAGCAGGTAATCAAATGTAATCTGAGTTCCAATCATTCCGGTGTTCAGGTGTCCCTTGTCCTTTACCAGCATCTCATGAAGATACTTCTCAAAAACCCCGTCTTTAAGTTCGCCGGGAGTTATGCCGGTTTTTAACGGGAATATCAGGTAAGGCTGTTCACCATTGGCATAAGTTGTATCTTCCGGATTATACCATTTTTCGTGAATCTTTTCCCGGGCGATGTTTAATTCCTGTCCGAATACTTTTACATCCTCCGTCTTATCGAGAATCTCTCCAACTTTCATCATAATCTGAAGCAGGTAAGCCCGGTAGCAGTTGTTGAAAAAACGGCGGGAGTTATCATCCACCCATTCAGTTTTATCCATTCCTCTGCGTGGAGGCACCCAGTCGCCCAGGTTGGGCCACTTCTCACCGGGAAATATATCCTGAAGAATTCCGTCAATGCTGTGTGCGCCAAGGTATTCAATGTATTTTTTCATGAAAGGATACCCGGTTTCAAGAAGTCTTTTGTCGTTATAGAAGAGGTAGGTTTTCCAGGGAACCACAATGCTCATGGCCCCCCAGGCCGGTCCACCTCCGGTTTTATGAGGTGTAGGCGCAACGAACGGAACAAAACCATCCTCTTTCTGCTCATCCCACCAGTTTTCTGACCATTTGGAGTACAAGGTTGATGCATCGAAATTGTAGCATCCCAGATCCATAATCGTTTGACCATCTCCGTAGCCAACTCTTTCGCGATGAGGACAATCAACAGTCTGGCCACCCTGGTTCAAAGCCCGGTAAGTCCATCGTACCATTTTGTGAATGCGATTGTAAAGGT
>CAYMXK010000651.1:0-2048 GCA_964393915.1 uncultured Prolixibacteraceae bacterium | reverse complement strand
GCAAATTCTATAGTGGCATCTTTTGATTCCCCCACCCAAAACGTATTCGAATTATTATCGAACAGATTTTTTTCAGTAAAGCCTCGCTTAGTTGAGGTGGATATAATCTTTGCATCAACTGCAAGGTTATGAGTAAAAGAATTATCAATTGCATTTTTAAATTCCATGAGACGAAGTGAATCCTGAAAAGGAATCAAACCCCGCCTGTCCACCGGCACATTTAATAAGAGATTAGCTCCTCTTCCAATTGAACCGTAATAGATTTCAATCAGCTCTTCTAATGATTTTACTTTATCATCCGTTTCCGGACTGTAGAACCAACCCGGACGGATGGATACATCGCATTCTGCAGGCACCCAATGTGTTCCGTCTTCATGACCAGTAGTTAACTCATGGTAATCAGGATAACCTGGGTAAACGATATCGGCATTCAGCGTGCACCAATTGGTTTCGCCTGCAAATCCCTTTTCATTACCAACCCATCGGCAACCAGGGCCACCATCACTAAAAATAATAGCGTTTGGTTGAAGTCTGTTTACTGTACTGTTAAACAAGGGCCAGTCATATTCCTGTAGTTTGCCATTTGTTCCTTCACCATTGGCACCATCAAACCATTGTTCAAACACTTCTCCGTAATTACCCAGAACCTCCTCAAGCATATTTACGAATACCTGGTTGTACCCTTCCGTTCCATACTCGGGATGGTTGCGATCCCAAGGCGACAGGTATACTCCAAACTTTAATTCATTTTCAGCACATGCTTCAGAAAGTTCTTTAAGCACATCACCCTGCCCCTCCTTCCACTTGCTTTCACGAACAGTGTGCGTACTATAGTTACTAGGCCACAGGCAGAATCCATCATGATGTTTTGCCGTGAGGATAATTCCTTTCATACCGGCATTTTTGGCTGTAGCGGCCCACTGCCGACAATCCAGTTGGGTTGGATTAAATACTTCCGGATTTTCATTGCCATGCCCCCACTCTACGTTAGTAAAGGTATTCGGACCAAAATGGATGAACATGTAGTATTCCAGTTCATGCCATTTTAACTGGCTCATCGTAGGGGTTGCACCAAAGGGAACTATTGGAGCAGGATTGCATGCAATAAGTACCAGAAAAACTCCTGCATAAACACATTTCTGCATAACCGCATCATTAATCTATTTCTAAACCTAAAAGAAAATTCTACATTTAGCGAACATAACCTTTTGCTTCATGTCTTTTCAAATCAAAGAATCTTCACAATTGTATGATGTATGTATTGTAGGCTCCGGAGCCGGTGGCGGTATGGCCGCATATGTATTAAGCCAGGCAGGATTAAAAGTTGTTGTTCTGGAAGCCGGTCCATGGTATGATCCGGCAAAAAATGTAATGCAACTGAAATGGCCGTGGGAATCACCGCGCAGAGGTGCCGGCACCAGCTTTCGTCCTTTTGGAGATTTTGATGCTTCCTATGGCGGTTGGGAACTGGATGGTGAACCGTATACACAGGTGCCCGGCTCACAATTCGATTGGTTTCGCTCACGCATGCTGGGCGGGCGTACCAACCATTGGGGAAGAATCTCACTGCGGTTTGGTCCGAAAGATTTCAAAGGAAAAAGTCATGATGGGTTGGGCGATGATTGGCCCATAGGGTATGAAGATGTTGCACCGTATTATGACAAGGTTGATGAGTTGATCGGCATCTTCGGAACGAAAGAAGGAATTCACAATGAACCAGATGGAAAATTTCTTCCTCCACCAAAACCAAGACTGCACGAACTGATCATCAAAGAATCCGCTACCTCACTTGGCGTTAAGGTTATTCCCTCCCGGCTTTCCATCCTCACCAAAAAAATCAATGACGACCGGGGTGTTTGTTTTTACTGCGCACAATGCAATCGCGGGTGCACCGTATATGGAGACTTCTCTTCTTCGTCATGCCTCATTAAACCTGCCACCAAAACGAACAACCTGGATATCATCGTAAATGCCATGGTGCGGGAAGTACTTACAGACTCTACCGGCAAGGCATCCGGTGTTTCCTATGTGGCTAAAGACGATTTACA
>CAYMXK010000650.1:0-2059 GCA_964393915.1 uncultured Prolixibacteraceae bacterium | reverse complement strand
ACTACAGCGCATTCGACAACAAGGTTCACAACGATGAAGGAAAGCCCTTTTATACAGATGATTGGATTTGGGACACCTATCGGGCTACCCATCCGCTCCGGGTTATTACTGAACCTGAATTAGAACTGGATATCATTCACTCATTTATACGGATGGCCGAACAAATGGATAATTTCTGGATGCCTACATTTCCGGAGATTACAGGCGACAGCCGGAGGATGAATTCCAACCATGCCGTTGCAACGGTAATTGATGCATATATCAAAGGACTTAAGGATTTCGATTTAGAAAAAGCATACGAAGCCTGTAAAAAGGGGATTACAGAGAAAACGCTTGCCCCGTGGTCGGGAAAACCGGCCGGAGAGTTAGACAGGTTTTATAAGGAACATGGCTACATCCCGGCATTAAAAGAAGGCGAAGCTGAAACGATTCCCGAGGTGCACCATTTCGAGAGAAGGCAGCCGGTTGCCGTTACATTGGGAACAGCTTACGATGAGTGGTGTCTTGCCCAAATTGCAAATCAGCTGGGCTATACCGATGACTTTGAATATTTTAAGGCCAGGTCATTCAACTATCGCAATCTATTTCATCCCGAAACCCATTTTTTCCATCCCAAAGACAATCAGGGAAATTTCATTCAGCCATTCGATTATGTGTTTTCAGGCGGACAGGGAGCCAGAGGTTTCTATGGAGAAAACAATGCATGGATTTACCGTTGGGACGTGCAACACAATATTGCTGATTTAATTCAACTGATGGATGGCAATCAGAATTTCATCAAAAACCTGGACGACATGTTTTCGCAACCTTTGGGGAAGAGCAAATTCGCTTTTTATGCGCAACTACCTGACCACACCGGCAATGTGGGGCAATTTTCGATGGCAAACGAACCGTCGCTTCATATTCCCTATTTATACAATTACGCTGGTCAACCCTGGAAAACTCAGAAACGCATCCGTACATTGCTCGATCAGTGGTTCCGAAACGATCTGATGGGCATTCCGGGTGATGAAGACGGAGGTGGCATGTCGGCATTTGTCGTTTTTTCACAATTGGGCTTTTACCCGGTGACTCCCGGATTGCCTGTTTATGCTATTGGCAGCCCGGTTTTCAGTGAATCTGTAATCCAACTGCCCAATGGTAAAGAATTCAAAATTATTGCTGAAAATGCTGGTGCTGAAAATAAATACATTCAATCGGCAAAACTGAATGGTGTGAGCTGGGATAAGCCCTGGTTTAGCCACGATGATATTAAAAATGGCGGTGAGTTGTATTTAATCATGGGGAACAAGGCAAATAAGGCCTGGGGGGCAAAACCTGAAAATGCACCTCCTTCGTTTATGTATAACTAATTGTAATAATTTGAGTTGTTGTATTTTTGTGTGGTAAGATATTGTAAAACATGAAAACATTATCATGAAAGGAGCTTATTCAATTATTGTGATTCTGATTCTGATGGTCGGAGAAGTATTTCCGCAAAATAAACAAGATTCATCACCCTGGTTTTTCATTCAACTTACCGATCCGCAGTTCGGCATGTTCGAAAGTAATGTGGATTTTGAGAAGGAAACTCTTTTGTATGAAATGGCCGTGGCTAAAATAAATAATTTGAAACCGGATTTTGTAGTAATTACGGGTGATTTTGTTCATAACCAGAAATCTGTTTTGCAGATTAATGAATTTAAGCGTATTACTGCAAAAATAAATCCTGCGATTCAGGTTTATTATTCGCCCGGGAATCATGACATTGGGCTAATTCCTGATAAGGAAAGCTTAAGAAATTACAAAAAGAATTACGGAAGTGATAAGTTTTCATTCGAACATAAAGGTTCGTCGTTTATTGGTTTTAACTCCGGATTAATTAAGGCTAAATTAGAAAGACCCGAACAAAAACAATTTATCTGGCTTACAAAAAAACTTCAGAAAAGCCGGAATTCACAACATATTCTCGTTTTTACACATTACCCGTTTTTCAACAAAAAGCTTGATGAACCCACTGCCTATTCCAACATCGAGAGGGAATTCCGCGAAAAATACCTTCGCCTGTTCAGCGATAATC
>CAYMXK010000649.1:0-2070 GCA_964393915.1 uncultured Prolixibacteraceae bacterium | reverse complement strand
CAATTAAACCCGAACAGATTTGTATAGGAAATTCCTCCGGCCCCCATAATTTCGGCACGCACATATTTGTCGATTCCGGCAACCTTTCAGTATGAAAATTCCGGGCCTGTGTGAATCACTTCGCCATCAGATATCCAATGAAAGGAATCGTTTGCCAGAAGTCCTTCACTGGTGCTGGCTTCAATCCTGATTATACTTTTCTCTTATCATGAATTCATATACTTTTTATTTATTGTTTAAGAAGCAGCTTCCTTTCGCTGATACGCGGAACAACCGGATTATTGGAGGGAGCAGGCGGCATTCCCAGCTCTTCGGGGCCGGGGCCAACAAATGAGGTCTCTTTCCCTTCCAAAACAATTGCTTCGCTGTTTATCTCCACGAAAGCGTAAAGAGGGTCTTTATAGGGTATGGTGAATTTTATCCATGGGAACTGCGAATCTACTTCTTCGCTGTACCTTACAGTCTTGTATTCGTCTCCCGCCCAGTAATATGACATGCTGTTAATTTGGATATAAAAGATACCGTTGATTTCTGTGGCATAATCGGTATGGTGATGACCGCTGAAACAGGCAATGACCTTACGATATCCTGCTGCCATGTTCTCCTCTTCCAATTGTGACCTGATGCGCCCGTTGTTTTCGATACCTCTCTCATTCTCCAGTGACTGGTGACAGAAAATTACAACCTTATTTTCTGCTTCCCTGATTTCATTAAACATCCAATTTGCCTGTTCTTCACTGATATACCTCGAGTAGCCACTGGGCCTTTCCGGAGAAGGATTAACCTCATTACCATCGAGGACAATAAAGCGGTAACCATTCTTGTCGAACGAATAGTATCTTGAGGGCATCCCTAAGAACTCGACCACAGCCGGCATATTAAATCCTCCGTCGGGCTCATGATTCCCGATCACGTGATACTTCTCTCCTGGATAAGTGTTCCAGATATTCATGAATCCAAGGTTCTCCTCGTAAGGCCTTACAAAATCTCCAAGCTGTATGATAAAATCGAGATCTTTGCCAGATGCTTCGGTGATAAATGAAGAGAGTCGTTTATCGGCATCGTGCATAATATCTTTATGCACATCTGTGCATACCCCGAATCTGACAATTTGATCTGGTGTTTCGGCACATGCCACCATCAGAAAACACGATGAAAAGAACAAAATCAGATTTTTAAAAACTGATAATACCTTCATGGTTGAAAAATTAAGTTTACTGTTTTGCAATATAGGCAAATTTAAACATAGCCGGAATTTCTTATCCGGATTGGAGCTCCGGAATTTTAAAAATTAGAAAATATTTTGATTGTCAGCAAATGAGATTGGTTCAATCCTTTAGTAATCCTTTTTCTCTGATGATATCCCCAACTTCTCTATGTACTAGAAGATGGCTCTTTTATGCGGCTCCAAAACGTAACTATATGAATGTGCATTCACACTAAAAGTTGAAACGCCTTTACCAAAATCAAGGTATTTATAAGCTGCCCAATCACCACGCTTAATAGTGGTGAGCGCTTCGTTGCCTGGTTCATCCGATAGCCATTTAATAAGCATACTCTTTCGGCTTCAATTTAAGACAAAGAATCTATAGGTTTTCCAGCTGTGAAGTCATCTCAACTTCATCGATAGTGCCATATTCATTAAGTTCGATTGGTTCAGCATAAGCTCTTCGCATTTCTTATGAAGCGTGAGACGCCAGTGATAAAAACCATACCATTGACCATTAAATTCTGAAATCAAACCTATTTTACTTTTATCCTGAACCTGTAATTGTAAATTCCTGGTTTTAATAAGTATGGCCCGTTAACCGGCAAACCCCATGAATTGTCTCCACCAACCCCCATCTGTGCGCAGTCAATATTCACGGTTATCAAACCATCTTTAACCAACTTAAAATCATGACTAGCAACCTCCAGCGAATTTTGTAAATAAGGCCAGGCACTTGCTGAAAATTTACTGCCATTAGCAGCTTCAAAACTTAGTGATTGTTTACCCTTACTTCTGAATTTTATCCATCGGATATCGCAGCGGTTGGCATTTTCCTGTGGCCTGACGTATGGTGTAATAAA
>CAYMXK010000648.1:0-2088 GCA_964393915.1 uncultured Prolixibacteraceae bacterium | reverse complement strand
AGAGTGTTTCGGAGAAGATAGAATTAAAAACCAACAAAAATAAAGAGATGAAAACGTATTTCGTTCAATCAATTGCCATTCTGACAGCAGGGATGGGAATCGCCAGCTGTTCTCCTGAGTTGAGGGAAGCAAAGCGGCCAAACATTGTGTTTATAATGTCCGACGACCACGCTTACCAGGCCATAAGTGCCTACAGCGATGAACTGATTCAAACGCCAAATATTGACCGTTTGGCCAAAGAGGGGGCCATATTCAGCCGGGCTACCGTTACTAATTCGATATGCGCACCCAGCCGTGCCGTGATGTTGACCGGCAAGCACAGCTTTATCAACGGAAAAGTGGACAACATCCAGCCGTTTGACTGGGATCAGCCCAACTTCCCGAAATTGATGCAGGCCAATGGTTACCAGACTGCCATGATTGGAAAAATTCACCTTGATGGTATCCCTCAGGGTTTCGACTTTTCCATGGTTCTGCCCGGACAGGGGCACTATTATAATCCCGATTTTCTGATTAACGGAGAAACCGTCAGAAAGGAAGGATATGTTTCTGATATTATTACGGAAACCACCCTCGACTGGCTGAAAAACAAACGCGACCCCGAAAAGCCGTTTTGTGTATTGTATCACCACAAAGCCCCTCACCGCGAGTGGGAACCGGCTGAACGTCATTTCAGGGATTTTACCCAAAGAACATTCAGGGAGCCTGCCAATCTTTTTGATAATTATGAGGGCAGGGGAACTGCTGCCAAAACGGCGGAGATGAATATTCTGAAGCATATGAACTGGGCCGGAGATTCCAAGCTTTACCCGGAAACCATGAAAGAGCTGGGAATTGAGCCCACCTTTATTGGCCCTGGAAATTATACCTGGGATATATCTGCATTTGAAAATACAATAGGAAGGTACAATGAAGAGCAAAAAGCTGCCTGGGATGAGGTGTATGGCAGGGTTAACGAAGACTTCAAAAAACAATATCCGACCATGAATGAAGAGGATCTGATGAGGTGGAGGTACCAGCGTTACATGCAGGACTATCTGGGAACCATCGCCGGCATCGATGAAGGGGTTGGAGAGGTGCTCGATTACCTCGATGAAGCCGGGCTGACAGAAAACACCATCGTGGTTTACACTTCCGATCAGGGTTTTTATTTGGGAGAACATGGCTGGTTCGACAAGCGGTTTATGTATGAAGAGTCATTCCGTACTCCTCTGTTGATTCGCTATCCCAAGGAAATAAAGCCCGGCACCGTAATCAAGGACCTGGTGCAGAACCTCGATTTTGCGCCTACTTTCCTCGATTATACCGGCATTGATGTCCCCGAAGAGATGCAGGGAGAATCGTTTCGCAACCTGGTGGCAGGTAAAACCACCCAGTGGCGCGATGCAGTATTATACACCTATTATGAATACCCATCCATCCATCAGGTTAAACGTCACTACGGCATATCAACCCACAGGTATAAACTGATGCATTTTTATTACGACATCGACGAATGGGAAATGTATGACCTGGAAACCGATCCGATGGAGATGAAAAACGTTTACGATGACCCGGCTTACACCCAGGTTCGTGAAATGATGCATAAGCGGCTGGACGAATTGCGGGAGTATTATGGCGACAGTGATGAGTTGAATCAGGAGTATGTGAATGCTTATCTTGAGCGCCGGGCCAGGAGGAGGTAATCCATATTAATAAAAGCAGAATAATCAAGTCGGAAATTTTAAAATTGTCAAAGGAAAGATTATGAGGACAACACTATTTGCTTTTTTACTGCTGCTGATCCAGTCAGCGTTAAGTGCCCAAAAACCCAATATTCTTCTGATCGTTTCCGATGACCTGAACACCCGGATCGGGCCGTACATGGATATAGACAAGCACACGCCGCATTTAGACCGGTTGGCAAATGAGGGGGTGCGGTTTACAAGGGCCTATTGCCAGTACCCGGTTTGCGGGCCTTCGCGGGCTTCGTTTATGAGTGGTCTCTATCCCGAAACCAATGGCGTTCTAAATAACAACTACCAGCCCTGAAGCTAAAAAAAAGAGACTCCGTCGATGGCAAACCATCCCTCTATGGCAGGATTTTTC
>CAYMXK010000647.1:0-2088 GCA_964393915.1 uncultured Prolixibacteraceae bacterium | reverse complement strand
TAATGAAATACATCCTTTACACCGCTGGCATTCTTTTCGTTGTTTACTATTTCTATTTTGCCTATCCGTTCAGGGGACACTTCTTCAACGCCGGGCGGCATGGAAATCCGCCGCTTACACCGGCATGGGCCCTGGAGTGCTGGCTCTGGGAAGATGATTACAATACGGCGGGATACGTGGATACGCTGCTCGAAGGGTATGCCAGGCACGACATACCGGTCAGGACCATAATGATCGACAGTCCGTGGAGCCTCAGGTACAACGATTTTGAAGTCGACACCGTCCGTTACCCCAACCCTGAGGCATGGTTCGGCAAATTACAGGACCAGGGCTACCGTGTGGTTTTGTGGATGACAACCATGGTGAACAGCTACAGCAAGGATACCAGGATCACTGACTCGGAAGATTGGTTCAACGGGGCAAAAGCCAAAGGCCACCTTGCCGGGAAAGGCGACCAGATCAAATGGTGGAAAGGCAGGGGCGGCTTCATTGATTACACCAATCCGGAAGCAGTTGAATGGTGGAGAGGCATGCAGCAAACAGTTTTCGGGTACGGCATCGACGGGTGGAAACTCGACGGCACAGCCACCCTGTTTTATACACTTCCCGGCCCGGTTCCATTCTTTTATAAATCTACCCATAAAGGAGTCATGACCACCCGAACTTACATGGACCACTACTACCGGTCTGAATACGCACACGGGCTGGAGCACAACCCTGAATTTGTCACCCTCAGCAGGTCTATCGACAAAGGCTTTCATCCCGAAGGCTTCGCACCCATCGATGCCGCACCTGTCACCTGGGTGGGCGACCAGAAACATACCTGGGAGTCAACGGGAGAAATTACGGCAGAAGACCAACATAACAGCGATATCGCCATGAAGGGGATTGATGGCATCGAACAGGCCATCAAAAATATTCTGGCGGCTGCTAAACTGGGATACAACATCATCGGCTCGGATGTTGCCGGGTTTTCGGGGAGGGATATCCCCCCGCGGCTTTATATCCGTTGGGCCCAGTTTTCAACCTTTTGCGGCCTCTTCCTCAACGGGGGACATGGGGAAAGGGCGTTATGGAAACGTTCCCCGGAGGAACTGGAGATCATCCGGAAATTTTCCTGGTTACACACCGAACTGGTTCCCTATATGTACAGTTATGTGGTTACCGGCCATGAAGGGGGAACGCTGCTGCAAACTCCCGTCAAAGGGAAGTACCACTATCTTTTTGGCGACGATTTCCTCGTAGCCCCGATTTACAAGGATGACCTCAGGAACACCATCACCCTCCCCGAAGGTAAGTGGCGGTATTTTTTTGATGATGATGAACTTCTTGAAGGGAAAACCACCTTTGAGCGGGAATTTCCTCTCGATGAATTTCCAGTCTTCATCCGTGAAGGGGCCATCGTGCCGGTTAACGTGGAGCGGAGCTACACCGGACTGGGCGACGTGAACTCTAAAGGCAGCCTTACGTGGCTGGTATATCCTGGTATTGACAACCGTTTTACCGTTTACCATCCCGATGGAGAAGGGAGCACCACTGTATCCATGAAAAACCATCTCAATAGAGTGACAATTACTCTGGAGGATATGGTGAAACCTGCCATTCTCAACATCAGGATGGACAATGAACCGCACAAAGTGACTTTTGACCAGGAAGAACTGACTTATGGGACCGGCTATACATTCGACCCTGGCAAAAAGAGGCTTGTGGTTTATATTAGGGAGGTCAGGGCTGGACAGTTAGTAATTACTGAATAAGTGATCATCAGGGGCTGCGGTCAAATGTAAAAAACGTATGCATATGTTATACAAAATAGTAAAAAGAGTCTTACAGGGACTGGCATTGGTGTTGGCTGCTCTGCTGCTGGCTGGGACGGGATTTTACGGCTATTTCCAGTACCGCAACACCCTCCCGATGGGAAAACTGAAGCCTTCGAACGATGAAGAACTGGGCCACTATGTCAACCCGTTTATCGGTACCGGTGGCTGGTACTGGGTATGTGCCCACAACTTCCCGGGGGCCTCGGTCCCGTTCGGGATGGTACGGCTGAGCCCCGACACATGGTCTACCGTTTTCAGGAGGACAGGC
>CAYMXK010000646.1:0-2095 GCA_964393915.1 uncultured Prolixibacteraceae bacterium | reverse complement strand
CCCGGTAAGATCTTCTTTTCCCATTCTTCTGCCAACAACAGATCCAGTTGCATCAACACATTGGCATAATTAAGGTTAGCAGATAAATCATTCATCTCCCATGGGTCCTCCCTCAGGTTAAACAGCAGTTTATCTGGCAAGGTCTTGTATCGGCTGCTTCCGGCGCATGGTTGAAACTTTTCGGGTTGGTCATCCTCTATCCTTACAAAAGGTTGATCCGGTACGCCAGAGTATTCATAGATTTTGACATATTTAAAATCGCCTTTCCTAACTACCCTTCCAGTGTTTCGAAACTCGGCAAAGGCAACATCCATAGGTTCTTTTGCTACTAATGTTTCAATCAAACCTTTAAGGCTTCGCCCCCAACAATTTGGAGGAGCTGAAATGCCGGCGTAATCGCAAACAGTCGCTGCAAGGTCAATTCCAGATACAATGTGCTTTTGATCAATTATATTAGCCTTAACTTTCACCGACTGCTCAAATGGATGCCACTTTTGAACTCTTTTGTGGCGCGCAGCTCCTTCGCCATGATCGGAAGTGTATAGAACGAGTGTTTCATCGTTGCGCGAATCGACAGCATCGAGCAAGCGCCCCAAGTCAGCATCGAGTTTTTCAATCATCCGGCAATAATCATACAGATAGTTTTGCCATTCTGATTTAGAATAATTTATTTGCTGTTGTGGTGATGGATCTTTGAATTGAAAATCAAAGTTGGGAGGCAAAGGAGGAAGCAAGATTCCCAGTTCAAATAAATCATTTTCCGGAACTAGTTTATTTCCATGAAGTTTTGGAGTCCAATAGCAAATGTCGTGTGGATTCATTAGACCAGCAACTGCCAAAAAAGGCTGATCTTCCTTATAATTCATAATATAACCTTTCATGGCGCCAGAAACCTGAAAATCATTAAAGTCGCCTGTACTAGAAACACCTACCGGGATCGTTTCAAACCCGGGGATTTTTCTTTCACCCTCAACGTCAGGATAATTCCATAGTCCACCAGCGTGCCACTTGCCACAATATACCCTATTATAATCAGTTTTCGCTTCAAGCCACTCTCCAAGGTTGGGAACATTTTGATCTATTCCAACATTGTTGTAGGTTACGCCGGTTTCTGTACTAAACCTACCCGTAAAGAGACAAGAACGGGCAGGACTGCATACCGGATTTGTGCTGATCGATTCAAGAAAAGAGTAACCTTCAGTTACCATCCGATCGAAATTGGGCGTTTTTAGCCAATGGCACAAATTGGCTTCATGTTTATAATAATCTTTGTAAGCAGCTATCGTGTCAATTCCCTGCTGATCGGAGATTATTATAAGGATATTTGGTTTTTGTTTGTTCATTATTAATAAAATTTGTGATATCCCAGATATTAATCGACAACATTCAATTTAATGAATGTTTATCTTTAATAATTTGTTTTTGGAGTTCCATATACTTGATCTTGAGTTCTGAGTTATTCCTATTTCTAAAGGCATTCAGGGCTGGATCATGCGTTTTAACCATGCTTCGTTCAAGTTTCGCTGTTAGTTGTTTCAGTACTTTAGAATAGTCTGGATCATTAATTAAATTTCTGAGAGCATGTGGGTCATTTTCATAATCATATAACTCTTCAGGAACACGATTAATATAAAACGCAACTCGCTCAGCAATTTTTTGATCATTCTCTGCAGCTTTAAGCATTGCAGACCAAGCCATACCTCCCATTGAACCATTCAGGAAATCTATTCCTGTGTCACTCCATAAATTAACGATATAGCCATATTTTTTTGTTTGTATTGCCCTCATTGGGAATCGAATCCTGTTACTGGTTTCTGTGAATTCAGTAACAGCAAATTTGAAGCCTTTAAGTTTTTTTCCTTTCAGGGCATCGGCGAAGGAATGCCCCTGTACAGTTTTCGGAATTTTAATTTTGAGAATATCTAACACAGTGGGCATGAAATCGATCCCATTAATAATATGTTCTGTGTTTATTTTTCCGGCTTTAGTCATTCCCGGAATACGGATAATCCAGTATGATTTGTTCCCATTCAGATAGCAGGAAGTCTTAGCAAATGGCTGTGCCATTCCGTTGTCTGAAAGAAAAATAATCATT
>CAYMXK010000645.1:0-2098 GCA_964393915.1 uncultured Prolixibacteraceae bacterium | reverse complement strand
GGTTATCCATTTCCTGCCAGTCCAACGGGTGATACACCACTCATACGGGGAGCCGGGAGGGCCGGGCTCATGACCGTTGCTCCTGATGTAGAGGCACACCGGGTGTCCATTGCCATCGAACAGCATATCCCTGATATATACATTCTTGCCCTGCGTCTGGTAATTGATTACCCGCGCCGGTACATCAGGCTTTACCATGGGAACTTCCAGCGGTTGTCCCTCCACGGTCGTCCAGGTCCGGGCAAAGTCAGTGGTTTGAATATAATACAGATCCGTACGCTTGTCCACATTTCCGTTGGGGTGGCGGTTGAAGAAAGTGCCTACTTTGTTGTCTCCGTGCCTGCTGCTGATCTGGTAGTGCCCCGAATTTTCACCTTCCTTTTCGGGCATCGCAGCCAAAAGCCGGTCTTCTGTCCAGTTGACCCCGTCAGTGCTGGTTTCGAAATAGAGCTGCCTGACTCCCGTATATTTGGTGAAGAGATGCAGAAATCCATCCTTCGTTTTCCAGGGCTGCGGGTAGGTCATTTCCTCCTCCGTTATCTGATCGAAAGCATCAATATTCAGTGGCTCGCGGCTCCTGTATTTGAATCCGGGCCGGCGGGCTCCCCTTCCGCTCACAAACACCCAGATATAACCCTCATCGTCAATCAGTACGACCGGGTTATCATGCGGGTCATCAACGCCCAGCTTATCGCAAACCACGGTGGGTTTCGAGACCTTCCCGGAAGCATGATCGTATTCACCGATCATACAGAGGAGGTATCTTTTATCCTCACTGGTGGTTCCTCCGTACACGAAAAAGG
Organism: uncultured Prolixibacteraceae bacterium; assembly: GCA_964393915.1. Taxonomy (GTDB): domain Bacteria; phylum Bacteroidota; class Bacteroidia; order Bacteroidales; family Prolixibacteraceae; genus UBA1413. Next base: position 1,295 of record CAYMXK010000645.1, on the reverse strand, counting down.
TCTTGTTGGCTTCGGCCGAATAGGCAGCCAGCGGGATATGCATCGAGGTGTAGGTTCCCAGGGCTCCTGAATATTTATCGCCGTATTCATATTTCTGGCCCAGTTCAAACCAAATGCCCCTGTATCCATCCATTTTGGTGTTTTCCAGATTGCCCTCCACTTTTTCAGGTGTCGCATTTTTCATCTGCCCGGTAAGATCCGGGGTTGTTTCAGTCTTCCGGTTTGGAATCCATACTCCTTTATTCCCCTCCCAGACCCATTTGCGGTGGTTACCCGCCATTTTCTGTGCGGGAGCATCCTTCCTGTGGGCATTCCACATGGCGGTAACGAACGGGTCGAATGTTTGTGTCTCCTTGACCGGCCGGGGGTATTTCCCTCTCGCCTCCTTATAGGGATCGTCTTCCCGCATCCAGCGGTCAACGTAATCGAAGTGGGCATCGTGGCCCCAAAGTTTTATGGCGTTCATATACCGTGCAGCCAGGGCAGTGCCGGTCCAGGCCACTGCATTGCAGCAAATGCGGTAACTCTCCGAGGTCCTGTCCCATTTCTCCCACTGGTCAGGTGATTTTTCCTCGTAGGTATCGCGCTTGCCGTGGTGCATGATCATTTGCCATAGAACATTCTGTCCAAACCATCCCTTTCCGTAGTATGTCTGGGTATCTTCCTGAAAAAAAGCCGTTTCAGGAAGCACTGCCAGCTTTGGATCGTTCAGCAGTATACTGGCAAACAGGATGGGCCATTTTCTTCCGCTCGAATGGCCGCCGCCTTCATTCCAACTGCCACCCGCCATCGCCAATCCATAAAGGTCAATACCCCTCTGGATCATCCTGATGGTGAGTTTCTCCTTTTGTGTATCAGGCACATCCAGACACAACATCAGGCTGGCAGTGGAAACCAGACGGGCATATTCGCGGCCGTAATTGGGCTGGTTTTCATTGGGTACCAGTTCCTGCTGTGACCAGCTGAGCAGGTGGTCAATCCAGGGACGCTCAAAATAGCGCTCATACTCTTCCCAAGAAGGAACCTCCCCTGCGGACTGAAGCCTTGGCAAGGCATCCCAGCGAATATTACGGGCTCGGAACAGAGGTTTGAGATTGCCCACATAGGGCGGCCGGAATGCATCTGCAGGAGGAACGGCATCAAGGCAGGTCAATACGGCCACCGTATTCATGACTGTCTGGCACTTGTATTCTCCCTCCCATAAAATATTCTTACAGAAATTATCAACCGGAAGGGTGTCGTTGCTGATGGATGAGATAAGCGTCAGGTTGGGCTCGAGCAACAGGGGTAGTTTT
>CAYMXK010000644.1:0-2104 GCA_964393915.1 uncultured Prolixibacteraceae bacterium | reverse complement strand
AAGAACGGTAGCCATTTTCATCTACCGGATAAGGCAACAAATTTTCAACCACTTCCTTCCATCTCTTTTCCAAAGGGTCTTTCAGCCTGAATTGTTTGTTTATTTTCAGGAGGGTCTGGCAGCCCCACATCAGCGAGGATAAGTCGTAGTTGTTATCGGCATCGTCGCTCGATTCAGGGCAGTGCCCGTGAGGGGTGTGGATGATCCCGTTTTCATCGGTGGTAACTTCATGCAAAATTAAGTTGACCGAACGCCTTAGGAGAGGGAACAAATGGTTTAGCAAATAGGTTTCATCCATGGTTGTACGGTAATACTCCCACAGATAGTAACAAAGGTAGGTCAGATTCGATCGTTCAGGGGATTCCGGCGAAGGCCAGGTAAGGATGCTCTCCTGCATTGCAGGGCCGGTGCACCTTGATAATCCGGCTGAATTATACTGCCATTGTTCGGGAACAGCGGCTATCAGTTCATGATTCATCTTAACCAGGTAGTCGGGGAGGGTAGAGGCCAACTCCATCTGATTGGATATATGCAATGAACTATACAGCATTTGCGTATTGAGGTTCCACCAGATGCCCGGCCAGCCCGTTTGTTTATACCATGGCCCCATCAGGTCGCATAACGGTCCGTTTTTACGCATCATTGAAGCAAATTTGTATTGCTGTATCCAATACACACTCTCCATTTTTTTATTTGGTATGGAAACGAAACTTCTTTGATAAAAATCGTTCCACCAGGCCCGGTGTTGATCAATCTGTTTTTGGGCTTCGCCTTCTTTTTCCAGTTGCTTAATAATTTCTTTTGCAGAGTCAACCGCTCCATAATCAGGGTAGCTGTCCTGAATCGTGGCAATTAACCTCATTTTACCATCAGCAGTTGTGACACGCTTCCAGGCAGTGACATAGCATCCACCTGCATCGCGTTTTTGTACGCATAAGTTTATTCCGTCGCTGACCGAAAGTTCCGGAACCGGGTTGAGGTGCCGCCTTCCTTCAATCGGGTTCCGGGATATTACCGAAGCTTCCGGATGGAACTTCCATTGTCCCTGTAACCCTTCAGGCATATGGTAATCCACCAGAATGGCATCTGTGCCCCTCAAAACCCTGAATGAAAATTCAACGTTTTTTCTGCATCCTTCCCTGCACAAAGTATAACCGGCATTCAGAATTGCTTCTGCATCATACAGGCTGAGCCTTCCGGTCAGGTTTTGTAAGCCGCCGTTGGTTTCAAAGGTGAAGTGGCCGATTGGCAGCCTGCCATTGTCAACAATTGACCTTGCTTCTGAATTTCTGTGGTCCACCACATCGGTGCGACCGATATCCAGCCGGAGTGATTTACCGTCGGGCTGGTAAATCATCGCACCTAGAAGGCCATTGCCGATAAAAGGAGCATTGAAATAGTCGTTGGGGGACATTTCCCATATAAGGTCATGGTGCGACAGAAACGACTCCCAGTTCACGTTTTCCATTGTTTTATGGCCTGATTGCCCATATAGGTTGGGAAGCATGAGGCAAAAAGCGATTATAAGCAAATGGCAGTATTTTTTGTCCATAACAGATATTTTTTTTGTCATGATAATCTTACCGGGAATTGGTTGTAATTTTTTTAAGTTGATTACCGAACCCGATGTCCATGCCTTTGGCAGGGCGGGTAAAAGTTTTATTTCCTCTAAGATGTTTGCTCCCATCGGTATCAGCATCAGTATAGTCTCATTGAGATTAGTTTAAATGTTGATTATTCAAGAGTATAGCTTCCCCGGAATTTCTAATATATGAGAGTGATGGATAAATTAGATAACCACTGAATGAAAAAGGAATTAGCAGTATTGGTCATTCAAAACATCAACAGGACAATTATCTAAAAGTTTGTAACTATAAGATAAAGTGAACCTTAGCCTCCTTATGCTGTCAAAAATTGAAGCAAAAAATATTTTACCAGAAATCGATTAAATTTTTTGAAATCAATTTCCTTTGGTTGTGAAATTGAAATTTCACGAATAAAATAACAAAGGGCTGTTCCTACTTTATGAAACAGCCCTTTAATTTATTTTTTAATTATACCCTGGATTTTGTTCAAGAACTGCATCAATGTTTCTTTCAATTTC
>CAYMXK010000643.1:0-2107 GCA_964393915.1 uncultured Prolixibacteraceae bacterium | reverse complement strand
GTGTGTTCACCCCGAAGATGAGCGATACAGGCACCTGTTGAACAAGAGGGTGCTGGTGCCGCTGATTAATCGCCCTGTTCCTGTTATTGAGGACGAGTATGTGGATATGGAGTTCGGTACCGGTTGCCTCAAGGTTACGCCTGCTCATGATGCCAACGACTATATGCTGGGGATGAAGCACAACCTCGAAACTATTGATATTTTTAACGACGATGGCACGCTGAGTGAAAAAGCCCTTCTTTTCATCGGCGAAGACAGATTTGTGGTGCGCGAAAAGATTGTTCCCGAACTTGAAAGGGCCGGGAATATTTCCCTGATTGAGGACTATGTCAACAAGGTAGGCTTCTCTGAGCGTACCGACGCTGTTATTGAACCAAAACTCTCAGCGCAGTGGTTCCTGAAGATGGAAGAATTGGTCGCCCCTGCGCTGGATAACGTGTTGAACGACAATATCCGGTTTTATCCGCCAAAGTTTAAGAACATTTACCGCCACTGGATGGGCAATGTAAAAGATTGGTGCATCAGTCGACAGTTGTGGTGGGGGCACCGGATTCCGGTTTACTACCTCCACGACGGCAGTTATGTGGTAGCTGCCTCTCCTGAAGAAGCACTCGAACTTGCCCGCAGGAAAACCGGAAATCCCTTGTTTGCCATGAAGGACCTCCATCAGGATGAGGATGTGCTCGACACCTGGTTCAGCAGCTGGCTGTGGCCGATATCGGTTTTTGATGGGATTAACCATCCCAAAAACAAAGAAATAGAATATTACTATCCCACCGGTGATCTCGTAACTGCCCCCGATATTATTTTCTTTTGGGTTGCCCGCATGATTATTGCCGGCTATGAATACCGCAACGAACTTCCTTTCAGGAATGTCTACTTCACCGGAATGGTGCGCGACAAGCTTGGACGTAAGATGTCAAAATCGCTGGGCAACTCCCCCGAACCGCTTGAGCTTATTGAAAAATATGGTGCTGACGGTGTACGCGTGGGCATGTTGCTTTGTTCACCTGCCGGCGGAGACCTCCTCTTCGATGAAAGCCTTCCCCAGCAGGGAGCCGGCTTTGCCACCAAAATCTGGAACGCCTTCCGACTGGTTAAAAACTGGGAGGTTTCGCAGGAAATTCCTCAGCCTGAGCATTCCCGCCTGGCTTTAACCTGGTTCCACAATAAACTGAATGAGGTAAATGCCACCCTCGCTGAGCAGTTCGAAAAATTTCGCATCTCGGATGCCCTTATGCTGGTATATACCACAGTACGGGATGAATTCTCGGGATGGCTCCTCGAGGTAGTGAAGCCTGCCTACCAGCAACCCATAGATGCCAGGACATATAACGATGTGGTTGTCCTTTTTGACCAAATGCTTCGGTTGATGCATCCGTTTATGCCGTTTATTACGGAAGAAATATGGCAGATGCTGTCGGAAAGGGAAGAGGGAGAGAGCATTATGCTATCGCAGATGCCTGAAATCATGCCTTATGATCAGGCGTTGATAGATGCTTTTGAAAATGTGAAGGAGGTAGTTTCCGGAGTCCGGAAAATCAGGCTCGAGAATTCTGTTCCGGGCAGGGACAGTCTGGATTTGTTTATACAGCCGGGAGACAAAGGCTATGAGGCAGGATTAAACGTGGTGGTCAGCAAGCTGGGCAATATCGGCAATTTAGAGGTTGTTGACAATGAGGTGAAGGGGGCAGCTTCTTTCCGGGTAAAATCCTCCAGTTACTACATTGCTTTGGGTGAGCATGTCGATCCGGAAGAAGAATTGCGCAAATTGAGCCAGGAACTGGAGTATACCCGTGGTTTCCTGAATTCAGTGCAGAAAAAATTGCAGAATGAGCGTTTTGTAAACAGTGCCCCAGCGGATGTGGTGGAGAAGGAGCGAATCAAACTGGCCGATGCGGAAGCTAAGATAAAAACCCTCGAGGACCGTATTATAGCTTTGAAATAAACCCACTAATGGTTTCACTTCACCGTCACTTTTTTTGGTCTGCAATCAGCTAACCACCCGCATAAACCCACGCGAATTGAGCAGTGGCAGTTCAAACCAGAACCTTGAACCTTTGCCCGCCTGGCTTTCCATCATTAGATCTCCTCCAAGGAGGGCAAC
>CAYMXK010000642.1:0-2112 GCA_964393915.1 uncultured Prolixibacteraceae bacterium | reverse complement strand
GTTTACCAGTGAGCTTTGCATACTGCGAAGCATATGCACCAATAAACAACAGGGTAAAGATTAAAGCTACTGCTGAAAATGCAGCTTTTCCCATCCATAAGATAGGCAATAACAAAATGACCAATTGAGCCATGGTATAAATGAAGAATCCTGCCTTTTTCAGCCTCCACATCCTGCTTACTCCATAGAGGGAAACCGCGAACAGGATACTGAAAAGCAGAAAGTAGACGGGCGGCAAATGGTCAACAGAATTCAATGAGCTGTATTTCAGTATGATTCTCTGCGAGGTATCGTAAAAAATGGCAGCAGCCGTGTAAAGCACAAATCCTCCGCCACTTCCCAGGAAGGATAGCCAGCACAGGGATTCCAATACACGGGGACGATCAGTTTTATTCATTGCTCAAAGATTAAGAATGGCCAAAAATACGCTTTTTTAACGACCCATGTGGTTTTTCACCGCGCTAAAAAGTGCTACATTTGGCCTTCGGAAATAACTTTAAAAATCACGATATGAAGAGAGATCAGATTGTATTCGATATTATTGCCAAAGAACGCGAGCGGCAGCTGCATGGCATCGAGCTAATTGCTTCAGAGAACTTTGTAAGTGAGCAGGTGATGGAAGCTATGGGTTCGGTGATGACCAACAAATATGCCGAAGGCTATCCGGGCAAGCGCTACTACGGCGGATGTCAGTTTGTGGACATGACCGAGCAGTTGGCGATCGACCGGATCATGGAGCTGTATGGTGCTGAATGGGCCAACGTGCAGCCACATTCAGGGGCACAGGCCAACCAGGCAGTTCTAAGCGTGGTGCTTCAGCCCGGCGATGCATTCCTCGGACTAAATCTCGCCCATGGCGGTCATCTCTCACACGGGTCGCCGGTCAACTCATCAGGGATCCTCTATAGGCCGATTGCCTATCATGTAAAAGAGGATACCGGACTGATCGACTACGATATGATGGAAGAACTCGCCCTGAAAGAAAGGCCAAAACTGATCATTGGCGGGGCTTCGGCATACAGTCGCGAATGGGATTATGCACGGATGCGGGAGATTGCAGATAAGATCGGGGCACTTCTGATGATTGATATGGCCCATCCGGCAGGACTTATCGCAGCAGGATTACTCGAGAACCCGGTGAAATACGCCCATATTGTAACTTCAACTACCCACAAAACCCTTCGCGGACCTCGTGGTGGCATAATTCTTATCGGCAAAGACTTTGAAAATCCATGGGGCATTGCCACCAAAAAAGGGGAAATCCGCACCATGTCGTCACTGCTCGATTCAGCAGTCTTCCCCGGACAACAGGGGGGTCCGCTCGAACATGTGATTGCCTCCAAGGCCGTAGCATTCGGGGAAGCACTCGATCCATCGTTCAAAGTATACCAGGCACAGGTTAAAAAGAACGCAGACGTGATGGCCCGGGCGTTTATTGACATGGGATACAAAGTAATATCCGGAGGAACAGATAATCATTCAATGCTTATAGACCTGAGGACCAAGTATCCAGACATCAATGGCAAACAGGCCGAACAGGCACTCGGACTTGCCGAAATTACCGTCAACAAGAACATGGTGCCCTACGACAGCCGCACACCATTCACCACCTCGGGAATCCGTGTTGGCACGCCGGCCATAACCACCCGCGGACTCAATGAAGAGCTTATGCCGAAAATTGTTGAGTTAATAGATGATGTGATCGCGCACTATGGTGACGAATGGTACGCAGAAAAAGTGAGGAACAAAGTATTAGGGCTGGTTAAGGATTATCCGCTGTTTGCCTGGTAAGATAAATGGAGTGGTACCACATTATAGCCGTTTTAGCTGTAGGGCTGGCCGCCGGGTTCATTAACACGGTAGCGGGCGGAGGATCGTCCATCACCCTGCCTGTGCTGATATTTTTAGGATTGCCGCCTAATGTGGCGAACGGCACCAACCGGATTGCCATTCTCTTACAGAGTATTGTGGGAGTAGGCACATTCCGGAAAAATAAGGTACTCCGGCTCAATGACGGGTGGCGTCTGTCCGTGCCTTCGGCACTGGGCGCGCTTGCAGGAGCCCTGATTGCGGTGGAAGTGAGCGACGAATTCATGAAGTGGGTGATTACAG
>CAYMXK010000641.1:0-2115 GCA_964393915.1 uncultured Prolixibacteraceae bacterium | reverse complement strand
AAATTAACCTTTGCTTTTTAAGCCTGCATTGCAATACCTGCGGAGATAATCCAGGCTTTTTAACAGCTCCTGCTTTTGCTGGCTTATATCAAAATCTGACTGGGTTACACCGGCAGGAAGTTCTGCAATTTCAAGCGGTTTACCTTGTTTTGCCAGGTTTAAAAAGTCAATGATCCCCGCTGCCTTTAGTTTCGGGAATCCCTTCCAGAATTCATCGTTCAGGAAGGGAACCGGACGGGCCGAATTTGAAATTGTTTCCACATGCAGAGGGACTCCCGGGCACAACCGGGCCATTGTTTTTGCATAAAACGTATAGTCCATCAGCCCCTCACCGATTGCCATACCCTGAAACATTGCTCCCTCATCAGTTTCCCATACCATAATGTCACGGATACTTGTACAGATGATAGCTGAACCAAGTTTAACCAGTTCTTTCATTGGGTTTTCCATCGCCCAGACCGCATTGGCCGGGTCGAACAAGGCACCGCAAATGTCAGTTCCGGTTTCATTAATAAGCGCGAGGAGTTCTTCTGTGCGAAGGTCACCGGCATGGTTTTCAAAAGCAAATTTTATCCCGGCATCCAAAGCTTCCTGACGAAGCGATTTCATCACTTTAATTACAGCTTCGATGTGCGCTTCGATTCCGCCTTCCATATATCTTTCTTCGATAGCGCCGATTCTGCAGCCAACGACCGGAGAGCCTAAGGCTGTTGCAACACGGATGCCCTCCTTTAACAAAGCTTGGGCATTCCCATATTTATCTGAAAACTTGGGTGATTTTTCGCTGATACTTCCTGCGCCAATATAAATGCTGATGTCGTTACTTTTAGCCATTTTTCTTAACCCCGACAAATATTCTGATTCAAGGTTATCAAGCGGTTGAAAGGTATTCAGTAAAACGGAATCGAGCTTCTGTTCAATGGCATAATCGATTAGCTGTTGAGCATTCAGTTTCATACTCCTTAAAGAGTGATTGCATACTCCCAGTGGAATTTTTGAAGTGCCTGATTGTTCGTTTCCAAACAAATTAGTTGCTGTAGCAACTGGAAAGGATAGCATTGTCAGCGCTCCCAACCCAGTCATTTTCGTAAAATCCCGTCGTCTCATATAAATTTATTTTTAAAGCATTTAAGTGTCTTCCACTTTGTTTTTATTCACAGCAATTTTTACTTAATTCCACTCGCTGGCGGGGTTTACCCTGATGTTTTTACGAGCCGGAAGAATACAAGGTGGCCATTTTACGGTTTCCGTTCCTTCCCAGGAGGGCATCCGCATGTTCGATTTCGATTCTTCATAATATACTTTTCGATTTTGATTTTAAAATTGGGTGCCTATTCACGAATTAAAATTCTCTCCTCAATCCCTTTGACAAGCGGAGAGTTTACATCTTTTAAATATCCAACCAGTTTCGAACGCAATTCTTCGGCGGTTTTCCTGTATTCAAACCGTTCAGGATTTGTGCCCAAAAGGTTATTCATTTCAAAAGGATCATTTTTCAGATCAAAAAGTACTTCTACATTCTTACCATCTTTTCTGTGGGTAGTCATCAATTTCCATTGTTCAGTCCGGATCATTAATGAAGGAACGTTTTCATTTTTCCATTGCCATTCAGACACCGCAAAATCGTATTTAGGCGATTCGGTGCCTTCCATAACGCCTTTTAACGAATAGCCATCGGTTGGAATTGATTGTAATCCGGCATAGTCGAGAATGGTTGGAAAAATATTCAATATGGAAACCGGGTTTGTAATAGTCTGATTTGCTTTGATTTTACCGGGATAGCGAATTAAAAAAGGCACTCGCACAGACTCTTCATAGAAATTGAATTTTCCGCGCATTCCATGGGCACCCAGCATCTCACCATGGTCAGAAACAAATATTACCAAAGTGTTTTCCGTTAATTTTAATTCATCCAGTTTGGCTAGGATCTTTCCAACCCAATCATCTATTTCAGTAACAAATGCATAGTAGTTTGCAATCATATACTGCACTTTATCTTTTTCGTTATAGGGCGAGATAACCTGGCCCGGATTGTAGGGCGAATTATTTCTTTGGTCGGTAATTGAAACAGGAGTCTCCATAGCCTTTGCCTTGTACATCGACGCGTAGGGCTCT
>CAYMXK010000640.1:0-2117 GCA_964393915.1 uncultured Prolixibacteraceae bacterium | reverse complement strand
TATGGCTGCAATAACCGGCGACATGATGCCTGCAAGGGCAATCCCGATACCAATTACATTGTAGAAAAATGAGATGGCAAAACTCAGGTAAACGATCCATAAGGAGATTCTTGTAAATCCTATGAAACGGGCCAGCTTTTCAAATTTTTCTGCTTCAAGTACAGCGTCGCTGGCCGGTGAAAACTGGTAGGCCTTGTTTGCTATGGTCAGCGCCACATCGCTCTGCATAAGGGCCCCGGAATCATTGAGCCCGTCTCCGGTCATCAGTACGATTTTTCCTTCGCGGTGAAGTTGTTCAATCTGACTGGCCTTGTCCTGCGGTTTCTGGTTGAAATGCATCTTCCCGGATTCAAAATAGCGAAGCAAATTTTCTTTCTCAGCATCATTGTCACCCGTGAGCAGATAAAGATCATACTTGTTTTTAAGTGAGTCGATCACACTTTGCAGGCCGTTCCGGTATTGGTTAGAAATGCTGAACCAGCCTTTCTCAACACCGTTGATAGCCACAAAAACCATAGAGGATGCACTTCCTGCCTTGTGTTGCCGGTTTGTCACATACTCTTCTGAACCATACCTGATCTCAAAGTCACCTGTCTTGCCATACACCCCGCGGCCATGAATTTCCACAAAATGTTCAGGCTCAGTATATACTGCATCTTTCAATGACACTGCCAATGCCAGGCTCAGCGGGTGAGGCGATTGTTTCGCCATCGAGAAGATGGCCGAGCGCTCTTCGGATGAGAGACTCTCTCCGTGGTATTCTATCCTGTTTTCGTTGGGACGGGTGAGGGTACCCGTTTTGTCAAATACTATGGTGTTGATTCGTGAAAGCTTCTCAATTACATCGGTATTCTTGATGTAGAGCCCTTTCCTGCCGAAAATCCTCATGGTATTGCCGAAGGTAAACGGCACGGAGAGTGCCAGCGCGCATGGACAGGCGATGATCAGCACCGATGTAAAGACAAAGATAGCAGTGTGGCTGTCGCCATGAATCATCCAGCCGGTAAATCCGGCAAACGCTATCAGAATGACAACAACCGTGAAGTATTTACTGATCCTGTCCGTTAGATTTTTGAGCTTATCGGTGGGTTTATGGTAGGTTTTGTCCTGGTTCCAAAGGTGGGTAAGGTGGCTTTGGTCTACATCTTTCTCTACCCGGATTCTGATAATGCCCCCCATCTGCCGTCCCCCGGCATAGAGAAAGTCGCCCTCTTTTTTCATGGCGGGACTCGACTCACCGGTTACAAAACTGTAGTCGATCATTCCGTTCCCGTCGACAAGCGTTGAATCTGCCGGAATAAGCTCCTTGTTGCGGATCAGCAGGATGTCGCCGGGCATTATTTTTTCGAGAAGGATACTCTCTTCCTGCCCGAATTGAAGACTCTCTTCGAACTGCCTGTTAATTCTGGTTACAGCAATCGGAAAGTAACTTTTATAATTGCGTTCGAAGGAGAGTGCCTCATAGGATTTGCCCTGGTACCATTTCCCAACTAGCAGGAAGAAGATCAGTCCGGCCAGACTGTCAGAATAACCAGCGCCAGTTGCGGTAAAAACTTCGTAGCTAGTCACAATAAAGAGTGCCATGATACCTAATGCGATGGGCAGGTCAATGCTGGTTGACCTTTTCCGTAGATTTTTTACTGCTGAGATCAGGTAATCATTGCCACTGTAGAATACAACAGGAATGGTGAGGATGTAGCTTAGGATACTCAGCACATTGCTCAACTGGTCCTCCATGGGTTTTCCATGGAAGTAGTGGGGCAGGCTGTAGGTCATTACATTCATAAAGACAAAACCAGCAACGCCGATTTTGTAGAGCAGCTTTTTGTAGGAATGGTTTTCTGTTTTCTGTCCGGTCTGGCTTTGCGAAAGGTCAGGAATATAGTGGATCGACCCCAAAAGTTCGACCAACTGCCGCAGGGAGATCTGCTGGCTGTTGAAAGTGATATCGACCTCTTTGCGCACAAAGTTCACGGAAGAGTATTTGATCCCATTGTGCAGTTTGCTGAGGTTCTCGAGCAACCAGATACACGATGCACAATGGATAACCGGAACATAGAACCTGACCTTGGCAATCTCCCCCTCGGAGAAGGCGATCAGTTTTTGGGCTACCTCCG
>CAYMXK010000639.1:0-2136 GCA_964393915.1 uncultured Prolixibacteraceae bacterium | reverse complement strand
ATGCCCGCACCGACGGCATGAACTGGGATTTAATGAATGATGGAATTGGCAATCCGAAAAATTGCAAGAGCTTGTTGTACAGCCATGTCACTCCGCCCGCAATGATTTCCGGTATCCGGGAAAACGCAGAAATAGCGGTCAGACGCGGATTTACGCATATACAGTTTGCAGAAATTCCGGAAGACCTCGCAATGTGTGTCGATGAATACCTGATGTCGCTACGGCCGGTTCCCAGTCCTTACCTGGTTGACGGCAACCTCTCTGAAAAGGCGGAAAGGGGAAAGCTGGTCTTTGAAAAGCTGAATTGCGGATATTGCCATTCGGGCAGCTATTTTACCGATATGAAAATGCACCGGATTGGCCAGAATGTTGAATTTGAAAATGGCTGGGATACACCAACCCTGGTTGAAGTCTGGCGGACTGCCCCTTATCTTTTTGATGGCAGGGCTGCCACTTTGGAAGATGTTTTTGAGGTATACAGGCATGGCATCAGGGATCAGGTGTCCAAAATGGAGATGGAAGAGTTGGTCGAATTTGTAAATTCATTATAAAAAAGGATGCAGATAAATTTTTTCTATGTAACCGGGGAGGGAATCTCTTTTGAGGAGCAATTGGAGCATTTGTTCGAAAATTATATACCCAAAGGAGACACCATCAGGCTGGTTTTTTTCGGAAATCCCATGAACAGGGCGGAATACCTGCTCCACGAGGGAATGATAAAAAAAGGGTTGAGTAAAAAGTTTGGCCAAAGACCCCCGGTTTTTACCTATGTGGCTCAGCCTCCCATTGAAAAGCTGCAGTTGGCTATGGAGGTTTTTGAATTGAAGAACGGGGATGACACACAAATTTTATACAAACAAAAAGGGGACCTGCCTTATATTATTGTTCAGACAGATGAAATGAAAGCGCTTTTTTTTGGCGGAGCAATGAGCGGCACATCCAATGAAAGCATTCAAAGACAGTCAGATATAATTTTTTCAAAATTGGAAGAGATCTTCAAGTTGGAGGAAATGCCTGTATCTTCGATTGTACGACAATGGAATTACATTGAAAAAATAACGCAGTTAAAAGGAGGCAACCAGAACTACCAGAACTTCAACGATGCAAGATCAAGGTTTTACCAAAGGACAAACTGGAGTGAGGGCTTTCCGGCTGCGACAGGGATAGGGATCAGTTACGGAGGGGTGATTGTTGACCTGGATGCCATTTATCCCAAAGGCTCAGGTATTACTGTTGTTCCACTGAACAATACTTTACAGGTTCCTGCGCACGACTACTCTCCTTCAGTTCTGATTGGTGCCGGAGAGGGAGCAGGCGTTCCTTTGACATCCCCAAAGTTTGAACGGGCAAAGCTGGTGCTTTTCGACAACGAAGGGATTATTTATATCTCGGGCACTGCCGCCATCCGTGGGGAAATGAGCCTAACCAACAAGGGAATCGAGGAGCAGACAAGGATTACCCTCGAAAATATTGAACATCTTATTTCGGCGGAAACACTTGCCAACTCAGGAGCAGGACCCTTCAGGAAAGTTGAAATTTCATCCTTCCGCATCTACCTGAAAGAGGAATCATTTTTTGAGCCCTGCAAAAGAATCGTCGATGAAAATTATCCACAAGTGCCTGCTGTATACCTGAAAGCCGATATATGCAGAGAGGAACTTCTGGTTGAAATTGAGGGCCTTGCAATAATTGGCCGTGAGAAGAATTCAACTTAATACAAAGATAGTGATGAAACGGATAAAATATCTGCTGCTTTTTTCCCTTATTCTGATGGGAAGCACTTCCTCTGACTTTGTTGATAATGAAGGATTTAGTGCGGCAAAGCTGTCGCCCCGGGCAATGGAGTTGCTAAAGGGAAAGGAGATCCTCTTTGTTGAAAGGGAACAATATGCCCGCGACCATCACAATACAGCAACCCTTTTTCAAAAGGGTGAAATCAATGAAGAAAAATTTGCCCCGGGATCCGCGCTAAGGATATACAACGTATCGGAAGGCACCATTAAAACCCTGGTGGAAAGCAAAACCGGGGTTGTCCGCGACCCGGAGCTTTCATTTGATGCCCGGAAAGTCATCTTTTCTATGCGGAAAAACAAGGATGATGCTTATTCGCTTTATGAAATCAACATCGACGGAACC
>CAYMXK010000638.1:0-2142 GCA_964393915.1 uncultured Prolixibacteraceae bacterium | reverse complement strand
TCCGGCTGGGAATCTGGGGCGGCCCCGATGGATTTGGAGATACACCTGAAGAAGAAAAAGCAAGAACGGACCTGATGGTAAAATTGTGCCGGGATTATGAATTTGCCATTTTCAAATTCGACGCTGTATGCGGGCCGTTGCGCCCCGAAAAGGAAGATGCCTTTATACATATGATGCAACAATGCCGGTTATACAGCCCTGATCTGATTTTACTAAACCATCGTCTCGGATTAAATAAAAGTTTACCCTACGCCACTACCTTTTTGTTTGGAGGGGCTGAAACCTATATTGATGTCCACATGACCAACAGTATGACAGCTCCCCACAACAGGGCCCAGGCCATATCACGCGGACTTATTCCCGGGCTTCAGCGCCTTACTGAAGACTGTGGGGTTTGCCTCTCATCATGCATGGATTACTGGGAGGATGATCTTGTTTTGCAGGCATTCAACAGGTCACTCATTTTGGCTCCTCAGATCTATGGCAATCCCTGGTTGCTCCGTGATGATGAATTTTCAAAACTTGCCCGTATCTACAACCTTCACAGAAAATACAGGGATATCCTGATAAATGGCAAGGTCCTTCCTGAATCATACGGCCCATTTGCTGTTGCCAGAGGCAATAAAAATACTTCAATTATAACTTTAAGAAACCTGAAATGGACCTCTGATTTATATACGGTTAAACTTGATGAAGAAATCGGCCTTGAATCGAAGGGGAAAATTACTCTGGTGCAGCTTCATCCAACAGAAAAAGTGCTTGGCACCTTTAACCGGGGCGATCAGGTTTCGGTTGAAGTATCTCCCTTCCAGGCCTGTATGTTGCTGGCAACTACAGAAAAGTACGATGAACCGGCTGTTATTGGTTGCGATTTTCAGGTTATAAAAAATGTGGAAGGAAAGCCTGTTGAAATTGAAATCCTGGGAATGCCCGGTACAAAATCTGAAATCACGCTTATGCATCCGGGAATTTACAGTCAGGCATTGCTTGAGGGGGAGAAAGTACCTCAACTAACAAAGGGCGGCAGAATTCAGATAACCTTTCCCGGCACGGAATTGAAGAATAAATTCCACCGGAAACTTGGGTCGTTTATCGAGACAGATATCCCCGGAGATGCAGAATCTCTTTACGAAGCAACTGTTTTTTCAGCCGACAATAATGCACTTGAAGTGCGGTCGCTGATGCGTTCAGGCGAGACATCAATTCCGGAGGTAAAAGCCGCCCGTGATGCATTTTTCAATCAAAAAGCCTTCGTAGACAGGGGAGTGTGGGACAAAAATTTGTTTGACGGTGATCCTGCCACCGGTTTCTGGCAAACCAAAAGGTACCAAACAGAAAGAGGATGTTTACGGCTCGACCTTGGAGCTATCCAAAAAGTGGATGAATTGACAATAACGGTACCTGATATGTTTTCGCTCCTTCCGCTTTTGCCGGATGAAGGAAATTACGTTGAAATTTCGACTGACCTGAAAAACTGGGAACAATTAACCTTCATGACAGACCTGAAAATTAAAATCCCCATAGGCAAACCTGTGCGATACCTGCGGTTTAACAGTTTCCCGCAGCAGATTACAGAAATTGAAGGCATGGCCGGTGGAAAGATGCTCGACAGGTCCCAGTGGCGTGCTTCCAACTTATTTGCCCATCCGCGGTTTAAAAAATCTCTTAAATCATGGAAAACATCCCTCTCCCTGAATGAGATTCCGAAAGGAAGTTACTTATGTGTGGCAGTAAACGGAAAACACGGCAGGGAAGGAGCCTATGTTGCTGCCAAAGTTGACGGAGTGCTAACCGGAGCCCCCAACCGTGCCCCGTCACACCTCTCCAATCCGTGGGAGAGTTTTAATTCACGCAAGGATGAAAACTATACCTATTATATTCCTTTGAAGGAAGAATATACAGGGAAGAATATTGAAGTGTTTGTGTTTGGATACGATCAGGAAAATCTTGATTTCAGTTCCGAATTATGGGTCACCGCTTATCCTCTTCCTATGGAAAGAAAAGTATTGGTGTTAAACAAAAAATGAGAATTAAGTATAAATTGAATAGAATTCAGTATTGAGAACCACTCTGTTAAGATGCCACCAAGGCACCAAGACACGAAGGATTCACCAAGATTATTGAATTGATATTCATCTCTTT
>CAYMXK010000637.1:880-2157 GCA_964393915.1 uncultured Prolixibacteraceae bacterium | reverse complement strand
GCGGTCAATGGCCACGTGCTGGTTGCCGACGGAGGCTGGAGCCTGTGGTAAACGAGCGGATCGCCATCATCCCGGCACGCGGCGGCTCGAAGCGCATTCCCCGGAAGAACATCGTCGACTTCCTCGGCAAGCCGATGATCGCCTGGACCATCGAGGCCGCGCTGGAAAGCGGCTGCTTCGACCGGGTTCTGGTCTCCACCGACGACCCCGAGATCGCCGGCATCGGCATCGCCGCCGGCGCCGCGGTCCCCTTCCTGCGGCAGACCGGCAGCGACGACCATGCGCCGGCGAGCCTCGCCACCATAGCTGCCCTGCATCAGGCCGAAGCCCACTGGCAGACCCGTTACTCGGTCGTCGCCCAGCTCATGCCGAACTGCCCGCTGCGTTCGGCGGCGGACGTCCGCGCCGCCGTCGCGCATTTCGCACAAGGCCCGGCCACCTTCCAGATCAGCTGCTTCCGCTTCGGCTGGATGAATCCCTGGTGGGCGGTTCGCCTCGACGCCGACGGCCAACCTTACCGCCTCTTCAAGACTGATATGACTGTTATTATAAATGTCCTCAATAAACTTGATAAAAACCTCAGAATCTGTTTCACTATGGAAAGTATAACCTTTATTCATAAGGTCAGTTTTGAGCACATCGTAATTTTCGATAATCCCGTTGTGGATCATCGCAAATTTTTCATTGGAAGAATAATGGGGATGGGCATTGACATCATTGGGTTCACCATGGGTAGCCCATCTAGTATGCCCGATACCGATTTTTGAATTCAGGTTTTCAAAAGTTCCGAGGTGGTTCTCCAATTCTGAGACTTTACCTTTCTTTTTGTAAACACTTAGTCCTTTTTGGTTGAGCAGTGCAACCCCTGCACTGTCATAGCCCCGGTATTCTAATCTTTTAAGGCCTTTGATAATAATGGGCAACGCTTCTTGGTGCCCAACATAAGCTACAATTCCACACATAAGTAAAAATATTTAAAATCAAATGTAAGCTTTTTCGATTTACCAGCACAAAATGAAATAAAAAAATCTACTTATAGAAAATTTCAAGTAGATTTTTGAGGGTTTGATAAAATTTCAGGATTTAAAGGGAACGTGCCCTAGAAAAGAATATTTTCAGTTTGATCGTATTCTGATCTACCATATACTCTTTTAATGACTGTCTAAAATCATCAACACCTGGAGTACCCGGATACAAAAGCAAATCTCTCCTCTGTATTTTATTTCTATAAATGGCGTTTATATGCGAGGTGATCAATTGGCTGTATGTATTGTCCT
>CAYMXK010000637.1:0-870 GCA_964393915.1 uncultured Prolixibacteraceae bacterium | reverse complement strand
CTATCCAGTGGAATTCTCGTCCTCGAAAGAATGGGCGAGTAGGGCTGGTTGTTCTGAATAAATCGGTTCTCCCCTTTCCAAATCTACCTGAGCTCTACCATCTGGTTGAACTGCCATAGGAAATCCGTCAGTCCTCAATAATATTTTATTTGTTTCATTCGTGAAGTACATAATCTGTAATTGGGGAGGTCTATTGGTGGCCTTATCATTTACCAAAGGTCCCATTTCCAGTCTAACCTGATTAAACGTAACATTTTCTAAGGTATCCAAAAATGCGTCCAAGGGACTCATGTCTAATTTAACCAACATTCCAAACGTTGATTTGCCCCCTGCAAACTGACCTAGATTATAGGCTACCATTTTATTTTCAACAACTTCGGTAGGTGTACCTGTCGGATCGTTTGTTACCTGACTAAAATGTCTAGCAAAGTTATTATTGATCCCTGTAGCAATTGGATAAGCTCTTGATACCGTGTCACCCTCATTCTTATAGAAGAAAACTAAACCGGTGTTATTGCCAACTCTTGCACTAAAAGAAACATCTTCATTTTCAGCTCCTTTAAAAACCACGGTAAAAAATCCCTGAATGAAAAGACATCTGTGAAAGCATTCCCATCTTTTAATTCTGAGAATATTCTTTCTGTCAATTCATTATCAACGGAAATGGTTACAATAGTATCTTGTCTGTCTTTAAAATCAACAGTTGCACTAATAACAGGTACAGGGTCATAATTTAAACTGTTAAAATTAAAATAATTGAGGTCTCGGATTTGATCTTCTAACAAGTGTACATTGATCGTCCTTGGAGCGTCGAGGTTGTCCCCCAAAACGTTCCTTATATTGATATTGAACTTCACTGAATCCAACACT
>CAYMXK010000636.1:0-2157 GCA_964393915.1 uncultured Prolixibacteraceae bacterium | reverse complement strand
ACCAACCCGCAATCCGTAACACAGGAACTTCTGGAAGAAAAATACAAACGTGCAGAAGAAGTTTCAGCAGCCAATTACTCCTTCTATATGGGAGCTACCAACGACAATCTCGGGGAAGTTTTAAAAACCGATCCGTCACGTGTTTGCGGAATTAAGGTTTTTATGGGTTCTTCTACCGGGAATATGCTTGTAAATGATGAGGCTGTCCTGACTCAAATCTTCCGCCATTCCCCCGCCCTGGTAGCCACGCATTGTGAAGACGAAGCCACCATTCAGGAAAACATTAAAATTGCAAGGGGTCGTTACGGCGAAAATGTACCCTGCTCACGTCATGCACACATCAGAAGCGCTGAAGCCTGCTACCGGTCATCATCAAGAGCGGTCGCCCTTGCATCAAAATTCGGCACACGGCTCCATGTTCTGCACCTCTCTACGGCCAAAGAGATGGAATTGTTCACGCCAGGCAAGCTGGAGGACAAAAGGATTACCGCCGAGGTTTGTGTTCACCATCTATGGTTTACCGAAATGGATTACATTAAACATGGCAGTTTGATTAAATGGAATCCGGCCATAAAATCTGAATCCGACAGGGATGCATTGAGAGAAGCCCTGCTCGCAGACAGACTTGATGTAGTTGCCACTGACCACGCACCGCATACATTGGAAGAAAAAAATAACACCTATTTTAAATCCCCTTCGGGAGGACCGTTGGTGCAACATTCTCTGGTTGCTATGCTCGAGATGAGCCGAAATGGAATATTTACTCCTGAAAAAGTGGTTGAAAAGATGTGTCATGCTCCTGCCAGCCTTTTTAAAGTTTCAAAGCGAGGATATATCAGGGAGGGATACTACGCCGATCTGGTGCTGGTAGATCCGGCTCTTGCCTGGACCGTCTCGAAAGAAAACATCCTCTATAAATGTGGCTGGTCTCCTTTTGAAGGGACAAACTTTAGCCACACTGTGACCCATACATTCGTAAACGGCCGGCTGGTCTGGGAAAAAGGGAAAATTGCACCTGATGCGAGAGGAAAAAGACTGCTTTTCGATTACTAAAATTAATCAACTACGAGCAGCAGATATTTTGAAGCTTTCCAAAACTCGCGTGAATCATCTATAAATAATGTATCGGCACTTTTTGTGCCTGAAATGCGATAAGAACCCATTGGATGTACAGAGATTAACCTTGCCTTTTCGGCATGCAACGGGATATAGGTTAATCCCCGCATGTCGGCTGCAGTGAAATATTCACGGTTAAAGTCCTTGCGTATTTTTAATGTCCTCCCCATACCGAGAACTCCACCCGACTTTTCAAGCACTTCATTGTCGGTGAGCTCCTTTACACTCCCCATTGCATAATATACCTTATTGATGGCCTCTGTTTGCTCTTCTATTATCACAGCCTTAGCCTGGGCGTCCAGCCTCACACTGATTACTTCATCTGCCAGCTGGGCGATATCTGAATTCAATCGCCCGATATCACGGCTTAACTGCTCGATTTCAACATCCTTCTGTTCAACCTGGGAATTCAGCAAAGTCACCATTCTCTGAAACTCACCGACCATTCCCTCCAATTGGCCAATTCTGGAGTTCGCAGAACCCAATTTATTCTGCAACGATGCATTCAATTCCTTATTTTTCTGAATCAGCTGGTTGAGCAGGGCCAAATCTTCCACAATCTGTTGCTTGCGGCTACCGCTGAGTTCACCCTTCTGGTCACGGGCAACGGTCACGATCTTTTCGAGTTTTTTAATTGAATCAAGATTCTCCTGGATTTCATTGAATGCCATCAGGAAATCGAGAATTGCAGAATCCTTTTCTGATGTGGCGACAGAAAGGCTATCCTTTATAGTATTTAGCCGCGTTATCTCATTTTTCTGCTGATGGCAACCGGCAAATCCAAAAATAACTGCCAATAAAAGGAACTTTCTCATTGATGTAAATGATTGATTGTAAAAATTTTCGCCCCCAAATGTAATGTATACCATGCACCGGTGTTCAACTCTGTCAGTTTATTTAATAATTTTCTCATTTCAGAAATAAGTCAGCTTTAAATTAATCCTGTTAACTTGCAAACCATCAGTTATTTTACTAATTTTGAAAGCACCGCATCAAACCAAAACATCGTCTTTGAGATAAAGGGAATAGTATGAGGAAAAT
>CAYMXK010000635.1:0-2160 GCA_964393915.1 uncultured Prolixibacteraceae bacterium | reverse complement strand
ATGAGACTGCGGCATTTAATTTTCAAAAGGCTAAATGCCGGGTCTCATTGTTTTTAAACATATCTTAAAAACCTGGAAGACGAATTTTATGTTTACTATATTCCGCATTGAATTTTTATATTTTCAGCCGGAGGCAAAAATGGAGGTTTATTGCCGGGAAAACGAATACAATCATTTATTAACAGCTGATGGTTCTTGAGTATTTTGGAGCCAGTATGAGAATGACCGGTTCCCAAAGGGATAAAGTCAGAGAAAGAGATGGGCAAATATCAGTAAATGAACATTTTATATTACGATACACTGACATGCGGAAAAAGAGAGTTTTTGGAATTATTTACATTCAATATCAAGTTATTAACAAAAATTTCTTATCTTTAATGTTTTAATACCCGCTCAAAATTGAAGCTATTTATTAAAAACATGGTATGTACCCGCTGCCAAATGGTAGTAAAATCCGAGCTTGAAAAACTGGGGTTACCATATAAACATGTAAAAATCGGAGAGGCTGAAATTATCGGAGAGATTCAGCCATATCAGATGGAACAATTAAAGGCGGAGCTGAAGGTTGCTGGGTTACTCCTGATGGACAATAAAAAAAACATTCTGGTTGAAAGAATTAAAGTCACAATAATAGAACTGGTTCACTTTGATGAGGAACAAATCAAAGTAAACCTGTCAGATTACCTCAGCGAAAAGCTAAATTATAATTACACTTATCTTGCCAATCTTTTTTCAGAAGTGAAGGGTATTACTATTGAAAAGTTTTATCTGACACATAAAATTGAGAAGGTAAAGGAAATGATAATTTACGATGAGCTTAATCTGACAGAAATTGCCTACAAAATGCATTTCAGCAGTGTAGCCCATCTTTCAAACCTGTTTAAAAAATTTACCGGACTTACTCCAACGCAATTTAAAAATCTCAAGGTCAAACACCGTGAGACACTCGAAAAAATTTGAATCCCCGAAAAATCAATTACTTTTACCCCATGTTAAGAAAGAAAACTCTTTTAGTTTTACTATTGTTGGTTTTGGTTTCATCCACAAGTGTGCGGTCGGTTGCTTACAATCCAGACCTTTATACACCCCTGCTTATCGACAAATTTAAAATATCGCATTCAGAGAACACCTTTGAATTGCCAGCCTTTGATTTACTGCAAACAGCACTTTCCGGTTACGAATTGCTAAAGAAGGAGCATACTATCAAGCGTCCGGAAGTGATTACCATCATTGATTTCAGCCTGCCGTCGAACCGTGAAAGGCTTTGGGTCCTCGATCTTGTTACGGCTAAAGTGTTGTATCATTGCCTGGTATCTCATGGAAGGAATTCGGGGGGAATTATGGCCGAAAAATTTTCCAACATTCCAGGATCATATGCCAGCAGTCCCGGGTTTTATACCACCGGCGAAACTTATTTTGGGAAACATGGTTTTTCCCTCAAGCTGAATGGTATTGAAAACGGAATTAATGATAAAGCACGGGAACGTGCCATTGTTCTTCACGGGGCAGATTACGTTTCTCCTGAATTTATTGAGAAAAATGGCAGACTTGGCCGAAGTCTGGGTTGTCCGGCTGTTCCTGAAGAACTGAGCAGCGAAATTATTGAAACCATCAAAGATGGCACATGCCTTTTTGTTTACACATCAACAGAAAGCTATCTGTCAAATTCGTCGGTCATCAGCAGAATTGCCTCTCTTAAAAAGGGATAATCCTGATTTTTTCTGCTTCCGTTTTTTGATTTAAGGCTGTCAATACCAGCTCATCCCTTGAATAAATGTCATTTCTGAATTGCACATGTCCGTTACCGTCGGTCCATGCGGTAAGATAAAGCATCAATACATTCACAGGGCTTTTAAGACGTGCCGTTTGTTCCTTATTCTGCTGCATGGCTGTACGAATTTTATCGGGCGTCCAGTCGGGTGAGTCAGCGAGCAGAATGCAAGCCAGTTCAAAAGGTTTTTCAATCCGGATGCACCCCGAACTCATTGCCCGGTCATCGCGGGAAAAGTATCCCCTCGATGGGGTATCATGAATATATACATTGTAACTATTTGGAAACATGAATTTTACCTTGCCCAGGGCATTCTCCGCTCCGGGGTTTTGCCTTACCATGTAAGGGAAGTTGTTCCGGGACATATTTGCCCAGTTAACATCGCTGTA
>CAYMXK010000634.1:0-2167 GCA_964393915.1 uncultured Prolixibacteraceae bacterium | reverse complement strand
AAGTGAATATTTTTTTTGCGTGAATCACTGTCATGTCCGGAAAATTATTTTAAGCGAAGAGGAGAATTTCCCCTCACAAAAAAAGAGAAAGGAAAAGCAGGACAGGTACGATCTCCTTTCCAAGGCGTGCTTTAATGTGTTTTATCGCCAGGTTAATCTGGTTTTCAACGGTCTTGACTGAAATGTTTAATTGTGCGGCAATTTCCTTGTGCGACAGGCCGTTGTCGCGGCTTAGCATAAAAATCTGTTTTCTTTTGGATGGCAATTCCCCGATGATTTCAGCGATTTCTTTCTGAAGATTTTCAAAATCAACTTCTGAATCGAAGGTTACTTCTTCTGTTTTGAAATATTCTTTCAGAAAGTTCCGGTATTCCTGATTCTTTAATTTCAGCCGCAACTGATCGATTATCAGATGGTAGGAGATGGTAAACAGAAATGATTTAAATGACTTGTCTGAATCAATCTTTTCCCTTCTCTCCCATACCCTGAAAAATGTTTCCTGCACGATTTCCCTGGCGTCTTCATCGTTTTTAAGCAGTGAATAAGAAAACCAGTAAAGTTTTTTGCTGTACCTTTCGAATAGGAAATCAAAAGACTTGACTTCGCTGTTTCGCAATTTTGAAACAAACTCTCTTTCTTCCTTATTCGTCAGATCATTCATTTTCACAATTGTGTTTACATCAAATTAAGTTTGATTTGTTATTGGTCTAAATTCAGCAATTCTGCTTATTCATGATTTACAAACCTACAAAAAAAAATGCCACTCCCGAAGATCAGAAATGGCATTTATTACGTCTGCTGAAAATCTCTAAATTTTATAAAGTCTATTTAACCGCAATGGACGCAAAGGAAAAAGCGCAAGGAACGCAAGGAAAAAAAAATGCCATTCCCGGTGTTCAGAAATGGCAATGTTTCGGTGCTCTGCACCTTTTTTCTATCTCGAAGGCCTGAGCTTGCGGACAGCCGCTCCGGCTTGCCAGAGTTCAGAATCGCGCATCTCCTTCAGCTCAGCGTTGAGGCTGGTCTTGTAGTCGGTGGCGCTGGTGGAATCAAGAACGCGTTTTGTTTCAATGCCTGCTTTTACGCTCGCATAAAGGTCGCTAAACACCGGAAGTGTAGCTTCACGGAATTTATGCCTCCAGTCGAGGGCACCACGCTGTGCTGTCGCACTGCAGTTGGCATACATCCAGTCCATACCGTTCTGGTCTACCAGGCGGATAAGACTCTGGGTAAGTTCTTCCACCGTTTCATTGAAAGCTTCGGAAGGGCTGTGGCCATTGTCGCGCAGCACCTTGTACTGGGCTTCGATGATGCCGGCAAGGGCACCCATCAGCACACCGCGTTCGCCGGTGAGGTCTGAGTAAACTTCATTTTCGAAAGTGGTAGGGAAAAGATATCCGCTGCCAATGGCAATGCCCAGGGCCAGTGCGCGTTCCTTTGCGCGGCCGGTATAGTCCTGGAATACTGCAAAGCTTGAGTTGATGCCGTTTCCGGCCAGGAAGTTGGTACGCACACTGGCGCCCGATCCCTTGGGTGCAACCAGGATAACATCCACATTTGCAGGTGGAATTACTTCGGTTTGCTCTTTGTACACTACTGAAAAGCCATGTGAGAAGTAGAGGGCATCTCCTTCCTTGAGACATGGTTTGATTTTGGGCCACAGGATGCGCTGTGCTGCATCTGATACCAGGTACTGAATTACGGTACCTTTCGTGACTGCTTCTTCAACCGGAAAAAGGGTCTCTCCGGGGACGAACCCGTCGCGAATTGCCTTGTCCCAATCTTCCTTGAATTCGGGTGCCTGACCAATAATCACGGTAAAGCCCTGATCTTTCATATTCAGTGCCTGTGCAGGTCCCTGAACGCCATAGCCAATTATGGCGATAACTTCATCTTTTAACACTTCCCTTGCTTTTTCAATAGGGAATTCTTCGCGGAGCACTACTTCTTCGAACTCTCCGCCAAAATTGATTTTTGCCATTTTTTAATGATTAAAATGTATTTTATTATTTAAGAATTAATCCATACTGTCGAGAAAGGCATCCCTCTCTTTCAGAAATTCTGATAACCTTTCGATGGGATCCCGGGTGAGCGCCACACGGCCCGAACGTATAAACTGCATAACCTTAAACTGGTCAAGTTGTTCAAACAAAGCCTGAGTTTCTTC
>CAYMXK010000633.1:0-2172 GCA_964393915.1 uncultured Prolixibacteraceae bacterium | reverse complement strand
AAGAAGAGGCCGCAACTGAAACAGAAAAATAGTTGAGGCGTGTTTAGGAGATGCCCGATTTTAACCGCAAGGGTCGCAAAGGTCTTCGCAAAGGTCGCTATTGGTTTACTAAACTTTATTTCTTAATTAACTGTATTTCTTTGCGTCCATTGCGGTTTCCCATTGCGCCCATTGCGGTTAAGTTTTAAACTGTTCCTTGTGGTTTCTCCTTGCGCACTTTGCGGTTAAACAGACTTTTCAGACACCCTCTTTTATAATTGCTCTTACTGAATTTCGATTTCTACAGGAGCTTTCTCCAATACCTCTTCCTTCTTGGGAAGCAGAATTTCGAGAACACCATTGTTGAAATTGGCGGAAATCTGGTCGGTGTTGATGTGTTTCGACAATTCAAACCTTTTTTCGAAATTCCGGGCTGAAAATCCGCGACTCAGATACTTGACGTTTTCATCATTCGTCTCGCTCTTTTCAGATTTAACCGTCAGAATATTCTTCTGGAAACTGATCTTAACTTCCTCTTTCGAGAATCCGGGAATGGAAAGCTCCAAACGGAATTCCTTCTCATTTTCGATAACGTTCGACGGAACACAGCCACAATATTGCTCATCGTGTGTGTCGTTGAATCCAAAAGATTTGTAAAGATCATCAACCAAATTTCTGGTAACGGGGTAACCTGCATTTTTAAATCTTACTAAAGTCATAATTAATTCCTCCTATTTTTAATTGAATTTAATTTGTTAATTTCATAACCTTCTCCTATCAAACGGTGTTCCGGCAGACGTAAAACGCCTGTATTCGATCTTTAAAGCCCAGAAAACATGTCATACTGTCGTTAAAAGAAAAATAAATATGCCATAATGTCTGTTTTATATGAGGACAAGACAAATTATCTGCACCTCACGTGATCTAAAACTGCTTGCAGGGCAATCGCATGAAATTCTTAATTTTGTCAAAAATTTCCATTATGCGAATTGACATCATCACCGTGTTGCCGGAAATGCTCGAGAGCCCTTTTAATTATTCAATCGTAAAACGGGCCCGCGACAAAAACCTGGTAGAGATTATTGTGCACAATCTTAGAGATTTCACGACAGACAAGCACCGGAGGGTGGACGATTATGCATTCAGCAAAGGGGCCGGCATGGTCATGACCATTCAGCCCGTCGAAGCTGCGATCGAATATCTTAAAAGCCAGCGCGATTATGATGAGATTATTTATACCTCTCCGGATGGTGTTCAGTTCAACCAACAGGAGGCCAATTCACTCTCCCTGAAGAAAAACCTGATTATTCTCTGCGGTCATTACAAAGGCATCGACCACCGCATAAGGGAAAATTACATCACCCGCGAAATTTCGATCGGTGATTACGTGCTTACAGGCGGAGAACTGGCTGCCGCAGTCATTACCGACAGTATTGTCAGGCTACTCCCTGGGGCCATTTCAGACGAAACCTCCGCACTTTCAGATTCGTTCCAGGACAATCTGCTGAGCCCGCCCGTGTTTACCCGACCTGCAGAATACAAGGGCATGAAAGTACCCGACATCCTGCTCAGCGGCAACGACAAACTGATAGACGAATGGAAACACCAGCAAGCCATTGAGCGAACCAGGCAGCTCCGGCCCGATCTGTTCAGAAAATACCTTGAAGAGCAATAACTCTTCATTCCCTTCATAGTTACGGGAAGGCCGGAAATACATGCAACAGCAACATAATCAAAGCATTGTGTTTTGATGAATTTCCCAAATTCAATTCCCTAATTCACTGCATTTTGCACTTTTGGAATCGACCGGAATCTTTAAACCTTTGGGTGGCTAAAATGTTGTATATTTAAGTTTTTATTGACATAAAAGTTATGCAAAAATACCAGTACAAACAATATCCCACGATCCTTCAGGCCATACACCTTATCATTCTCTACATTTTCATCCAGACGCTTGTGGATTTTCCGCTGGCACTTATTGATTATTACAAGGATACGGAATATCTTTATCATCCGCTGAAGAAGATTTTCCTTGGTGTGGGATCCACCGTCTTCATATTGTGGTACGGATTCAAAAACACAGGAAACCCTCTCAAAGAAGTCTTTCCCCTCAAAAAATTCAATCCGTTGCTGGTCTTGTTGCTGGTTACTTTTTTTCTTGGTGCCCATCAGCTTCTTAATTCTGTCAACCGC
>CAYMXK010000632.1:0-2174 GCA_964393915.1 uncultured Prolixibacteraceae bacterium | reverse complement strand
AGATAAATACCTTAGAAAAATAAAAATCCGGATGAAATGAAAGATAAGATCACCGTGCGCCTTACCAACTTTAGATCAATTTTACACCGCGAAAACCTTGATGCCTGGTATATTTCAGGAACAGACCCCCACATGAGTGAATATTTGTGCGGCCACTGGCAAACCCGCCTTTTTGCGACCGGTTTTTCGGGATCCTACGGTGAAGTGGTGATTGCCAGGGATTCGGCCGGATTGTGGACCGACACGCGCTATT
This sequence comes from uncultured Prolixibacteraceae bacterium, assembly GCA_964393915.1. Lineage (GTDB taxonomy): Bacteria > Bacteroidota > Bacteroidia > Bacteroidales > Prolixibacteraceae > UBA1413. The sequence goes on along the minus strand of CAYMXK010000632.1, from coordinate 1,921 downwards.
TCATACAGGCCGAAGAGCAACTGGCCGGAACCGGGATACAGATGCATAAGCTGAGGGTTCCCGGAGCGGTACCTGTGCCACGATGGCTAAAGCTGAACCTTCCGCCGGGCGGCCGTCTGGGGGTTGATCCCTGGTCGTTGCCCCTGTCCACTTACCGCACCATGAGGGAGGAGCTGGACCCATTGAATATCGATATTGTGGCTATGCCCGGAGTTACCGGCGAGCTGTGGACTGATCGTCCGCCACTACCGCAAAAACCTGTTTTTGAGCTGGAACCATCTGTTACCGGCGAAACACGGCAGTCGAAACTGCAGCGCATTGCCGGTGCAGCGGAACAGCAGGGTGCCACCTGCACCATTATTAGTGCCCTCGACGACCTGGCATGGAGTTTTAACCTCCGGGGCCACGATGTCGACTACAATCCGGTGTTTATGGGCTATGCCATCATCGGGAAAAACCAAAAACAACTTTTCGTGCACAAGGCCTCTTTGCCTGAAGAGATTTTGAATCGCCTGCAGGGGGAAGCAATTGAGGTATTTGATTATGAAGAAATAAACGCTTTCCTGGAAAACATGCAGGGGGAGACCATCTGCATTGATCCGGCCGGATTGAATACAGCGGTATGGGAGGCAATCAGGAAAAATAACCGGATAGTGGAAAGTCCATCCATTGCCACGCAAATGAAAGCCATTAAGAATGAAACAGAACTGGCCGGATTTCGCGAAGCCATGAGAAAAGATGGCATTGCGATGGTGAATTTTCTTCACTGGCTGTCGGAGAATGTCAAAAGCGGACAACTTACCGAATATACGATTGGCAGGAAGTTGGCGTGGTTCAGGTCACAGCAGCCGGGTTTCAGGGGAGAGAGCTTTTCTCCTATTGTGGGCTATGCCGGTCACGGCGCGGTGGTGCACCTTTCGGTGGATGCCTCCAATGCAGGCAGAGTCGTTCCCGAAGGGATACTGCTGTTCGATTCGGGGGGCCAGTACACCACAGGCACGACCGATATCACCCGGACAGCAGCCATAGGTCAGGTTACCGACACTCAGAAACGCGATTTCACGCTGGTGCTGAAGGGGATGATAAAGCTGTCGATGGCCGTATTTCCGGCAGGCACCAAAGGGATGCACCTGGATGTGCTTGCAAGGCAGTCGCTTTGGGAAAACGGGCTGAACTACGGTCATGGGACCGGCCATGGCGTCGGACACTTCCTGAGTGTACACGAAGGTCCCGCCAGTATCCGGCAGGAGGTGAACGCGAATGAAATCAGGCCGGGCATGGTTTTCTCCAATGAACCGGGCCTCTACAGGACAGGCGAGTACGGCATACGCACCGAAAACATGATGGTTTGCGTGGAAAAGGAGACTACCCCATTTGGTCAGTTTCTGGCCTTCGAAACCCTGACCCTCTGCCCCATCGATACCACCCTTGTTGATGCCGGACTTTTGCTCCCCGCCGAACTGGAATGGCTGAATCGATATCATCAGCAAGTCAGGGGAGAGTTGTTACCCCTGATACCGGAAGAACTTAAGGACTATCTGTGCCGCATAACGGCGGCAATAGGGTAATTTAGCCGCATAGTGTACAAGGTGAAAACGCAATGAAATCTTAACCGCAAAGGACGCAAGGTGAAAACGCAATGAACGCAAAGAATACATCAGCTCAACGGATGCCATGTTCACCTGGTGACTCTGGGTTCACCGGGTGAAGCTCCCGGCAGAATGAAGAATTGATAACGCTGAAATTGGAGTCCATACTCAGATAAGTAAGAAAATACCACCAGGGTCCTAAGAATTATTACTTTTGGCCTGTAATATTTGACCGGATTATGAATATTAATGCGATATTAGGCTGGACAGGCACGATACTGTTTGTATTGGCATACTTACTACTAAGCCTCAAACTTGTGTCATCAGAAAAG
>CAYMXK010000631.1:0-2185 GCA_964393915.1 uncultured Prolixibacteraceae bacterium | reverse complement strand
CTCTGTACCAATTATATATGATATTTATTTTAATTGATTATTTATTTATCGACATTTACTGTAATTAATTAATTTTCAGGATACAACTAACTTCTGAATTAACTTCAGATATCCCTGGTTCATTTTATCTTCATTTACAATTGGAACTAATGTATTTTGATGATTTAAATTTTCTGATTACATTTGTTCTGTTATGAAAGAGCGGATAAAAAAATATATGGACCATAAAGGTTTGAGTGCTGCGGAACTGGCTGATATTATTGGAGTTCAGCGATCCAATCTTAGTCATATTTTAACCGGCAGAAACAATCCTGGCGCATCCTTTATAGAAAAATTACTTCAAACATATCCTGAGTTGGATGCCCGATGGTTGATAACAGGAGAAGGCGACATGATCTTAACCACACAGGCGGAAAAGCAGGAAAGGCCAGTTCTTGATTTATTCAGTGCAGCACCTCAAAAGGAATCCCCGGCTTCGGTACAGAAGAATGTACCTGCAGAGATTAAAGGAGGAGACATCGATCGAATTATTGTTCTCTACAAGGATAAAACATTTGTTGATTACCGTCCGAACAGCTAAAAGCCCGGGGGGAATTTCATTTCACTGTTTCTGGCCTGTTCCCGCATACATGCTTGCCTGCCGCATAACATCACCTCTTAAATTATTGATCCGGGGTTTCCATTTTTTCATCCAAATTCAAAAGCATCAGAAATCTTATTTATATTTGTTCTAAAATTTGTCTGACCGGGACCCTGTCTTTCCAGCATGGTCTCAGAATGTTTTAATGAAATATAAATATTTATATAATCAAGTCTGGCTATCCGCTGCACCCCTTGTATACGCCAAATGGCATATACGAAATCCGGTCAATGGAATGCAGTGAAAAGCCGCACTGGATATGAAATGAGTAATGAGATATATGAAAAAGGTCGTAGAAAATTTCACTGTTATTAAAAATGAAGCTTTCAACCGCACTAATTACCACATAATACTGCAATCTGAAAATCCTTTATTACCTGTATATCCAGGGCAGTTTACAAATGTAGAAATACCAGATAATAAAGATGTATTTCTTCGTCGGCCATTTTCCATATTCGAAGTGGATCACGAAAAAAACCGGCTTACCATCCTGGTAAAAGTATTGGGCAAGGGATCGAAAACACTTACTGGTGTCCAGTCTGGCGAATTGTTAAGCTTAATCTATCCTCTGGGAAAAGGTTTCACTATACCTGGCAAAGAGGAGAGAATACTGGCCATAGGTGGAGGAAGCGGAGTTGCGCCGGTTCTGCATTTGGTTAAATACGCTGACACTTCTCCGGCTAACGCGCAGGTAATTATAGGGGCCCGCACTGCCGAAGATCACCTCTCGTCAATTGAGGGTTATGGCACATACGCCGGTTTACATTTCACCACCGATGACGGTTCGTTTGGAACAAGGGGAGTTGTTACTCAGCACCCCCTGTTTGATGATTTAAGCGGTTTTGATCGTATATATGCATGTGGACCATTACCTATGATGAAAGCTGTAGCCCATGCAGCCCAAGCTGCCGGTGTGGAATGTGAAGTATCATTGGAGAATTTAATGGCTTGTGGTTTTGGTGTTTGCCTGTGCTGTATTGAACCTACAATTAAAGGAAATCTTTGCGTATGTACTGAAGGACCAGTATTCAATATTAATGATTTGAAATGGTAAATTTATCTGTCAATATAAAAGATTTGTATCTGAAGAATCCTGTGATGACAGCATCGGGCTGTTCCGGATTTGGTGAGGAATTAAACGACTTTTTTGATGTCTCCCGTTTGGGGGCGATCCTGTTGAAGGGTATCACCCCTAAAAACAGGGATGGAAACCTCTATCCCCGAATGGCTGAAACAGCATCGGGGATGCTTAATGCTGTAGGGTTACAAAACAAAGGGGTTGATTACTTTATTGAAAATATATATCCACGTATTGAGAATTATAATACGCCTTTGATTGTCAATGTTAACGGGTCGACAGTTGAAGAATACATTGAAGTAACCGAAAAAATCAATGAGTTGGACAAGGTTGCGGCCATGGAGTTGAATATTTCGTGCCCCAATGTTAAGGAGGGAGGAATGGCATTCGGTGTCAGTTGTCCAAGCGCTGAATATGTCACAAGAGAAATACGTAAGGTTTATGATAAAACATTGATTGTGAAACTC
>CAYMXK010000630.1:0-2186 GCA_964393915.1 uncultured Prolixibacteraceae bacterium | reverse complement strand
TTTTAGGTGATACCATTGCCGTAGAAAAACTCAAAGGCAGCATCATCATCAACAACAAGGGAGAATTACTTTTCCCTGAAAGTGAATTTGGGAAACGAAGCGAAGCCCGTAACCGGTTATTAGTTGACTTATTGGCTCGAACCGATTATATGGAAAAAGCCGGGACTGGCATTAGAAGGGTTACTGATGCCTGCTCTGAAAATGGAAATAAATACAACTTCAGCTTTTCAGATGCGTTTTGGGTGACAATTGAAACAAATGTCCCCGATGATGTCCCCGATGGTGTCCCCGATGATGTCCCCGATAAAAGAATTGAGTTTGTATTTGAGTTAATTAAAAAGAACAACCAAGTTTTTTTAAAAGATTTGGCAATAACTCTGAAGGTTTCTACCAGAACCATAAGACGTGACATAGAAAAGCTGAAGAATATGAATAGATTAAAAAGGATTGGATCTGAGAAAAGTGGCTATTGGATAATAATAAACGACCATTGAAGGTGTAGATAATGTTACCGATAATGTTACCAACACCCGCTGGCGCCCCCGATTGTGTCGGGGTTGCAATCCGTGCCGCCAATGATGACAAAACGATCCCTCGGGATGACAAAATAAAAATTAGCCACGAATGCACGAATAGTACCCCCGATTGAATCGGGGTTTCGTGTAAATTCGTGTAAAATTCGTGTAAATTTGTGGATAAAGCGATCCCTCGGGCAAAGCCCTTCGGGATGACAGACGATTAAATGTGATATAATATGATAGTGCCAGAAAAAATAACTTCGATTGCCTGTATAGGGGCGGGGTACGTGGGTGGCCCCACTATGGCGGTGATTGCGCAACAATGTCCGCACATTAAAGTGACGGTGGTGGATATTAATGCCGAACGGATTGCGGCGTGGAACGGCGAGGATCTGACTAAGCTGCCCATATATGAGCCCGGACTGCCCGAAGTGGTTGCTGAGGCCCGTGGCCGGAACCTGTTTTTCTCGACCGATGTGGAGGGTGCCATCAGGGGGGCACAAATGATTTTCATTTCGGTGAATACTCCCACCAAAACCTACGGCGTGGGCAAAGGCATGGCGGCCGACCTGAAATATGTGGAGCTCTGTGCCCGGCAAATTGCCGAAACGGCCAACGAAGACAAAATCATTGTCGAAAAATCGACCCTGCCTGTTCGTACCGCGCAGTCGATCAAGCGCATCATTGAAGCCTACGATACGCCCTGGCAGTTCAGGGTACTCTCCAATCCCGAATTTCTGGCCGAAGGTACTGCTATCAGCGATTTGCTGCATGCCGACCGTGTGCTGATCGGCAGCGAAGAGGACGAGGCAGGAAGAGAGTCGGCGCAGGCGCTCGCCGACATTTACGCCAACTGGATACCGCGCGAACGCATTCTCACCACCCGCATCTGGAGCAGTGAGTTGTCGAAACTGGCAGCCAATGCTTTTCTGGCCCAGCGGGTAAGCTCCATCAACTCCATTTCGGCCTTGTGCGAGCGCACCGGTGCCGATGTTGATGAGGTGGCACTGGCAGTAGGCATGGACAGCCGCATCGGGCCGAAATTCCTGAAAGCTTCGGTAGGATTCGGGGGTTCCTGCTTTCAGAAGGATATCATGAACCTGGTGTACCTGTGCCGTCATTTTAATCTGCCCGAGGTGGCCGATTACTGGGAGCAGGTGGTAAAACTGAATGACTACCAGAAACACCGGTTTGCCAAGCAGATTATAGATACCCTGTTCAATACGGTATCGGGGAAGAAGATCGCTTTTATGGGCTGGGCATTCAAGAAAGACACCAACGATACCCGCGAGAGTGCTGCCATTTATGTGGCCCGGGAACTGCTGGAGGACAAAGCTGAAGGTCCCTCAGGGCTTCGCCCTTCGGGATGACAAGGTGCGTTGAGGGGGCGGTTGTGAAGGTCCCTCAGGGCTTCGCCTTCGGGATGACAGGTGCATGGCTCAGCAGAACCTGGAGTTTTCGATGATAAAAGAGGAGATGCTGAACAATCTGGTTGTTCATAACGATCCGTACAAGGCAATGCACGAAGCACATGCCGTGGCCATTCTGACGGAGTGGGATGAATTTAAAACCTACGACTGGAAAAGGGTGTATGATAGCATGCAGAAACCGGCATTTTTGTTTGATGGGCGGAATTTGCTTGATCGGCGTAAAATGGGCAGCATAGGC
>CAYMXK010000629.1:0-2191 GCA_964393915.1 uncultured Prolixibacteraceae bacterium | reverse complement strand
GAAAAGGCCAGACAATTAAAAATTCCATTACTTTCGGAGGAGGAATTTTTAAGAATGATCGAGTAATAATAATCAAAACACCTATATCATGAATAAACTGAACCAACCGGATTGGAGAAAACTGCTGATTACCTTCCTGCGCATGGCGATTGGCTGGCATTTATTGTTCGAAGGCATTTCAAAAATTATGGCCGGCAATTGGACAGCATATGGCTATCTGGCAAATACCTCAGGATTTTTCTCCGGATTTTATCATTTCCTGGCCTCATCCCCAGCGCTGTTAAAGGTGGTGGACCTCATGAATATGTACGGTCTGACCCTGCTGGGCATTGCGCTCTTCGCCGGGATCCTTATCCGCTATGCTGCTATTGGCGGTGTACTGTTGCTCACCCTCTATTATTTTGCCTATCCCCCGGTGGGAGCCTCTGTGTTCAGGGCAGCGGAAGGACAGCTTTTCATAGTCGATAAAATCTTCATTGAAGGCATGGCCCTGCTCTATCTTGTTTTCGCGCGCGAGACAGGCTATGGAATTGATGCCTTGGGTCAGTTTCTCAACAATACCAGGGAGAATGAAGATCAAGGGTCTGAAGCCCAACGTCAGGAAGAAAAAGTAAACACCCGACGGGAGGTACTTAAAAACCTGGCTACACTGCCCGTTTTAGGGGTATTGGGGGCCGGAGCTTTCAATATGCAACGCAAATATGGCGTGGATGTAATGTCGGGAGCTACCATACAGTTGCGCTCCGCAGCACTCGGTGAACTTAAGGGAGTGTTACCAAAAGGAAAACTTGGAAGCCATGAGATCAGCCGCCTGGTAATGGGTGGCAACCTGATTGGCGGGTGGGCCCATGCCCGCGACCTGTTGTATGCACCATCACTTTTCAAAGCTTACAATACCGAAAAGAAAGTCTATGAAACCCTTATGCTCGCCGAAAATGCCGGAATTAACTCCATCAACATCGGATTTCCCTCGTTTCCGTTGATGGTGAAATACAAAAAAATGACGGGCAGTAAAATCAAGGTCATTTCACAGGTGGCTCCAAACATGAAAAACGGTGACATATACGAACAGATCAACCGGGCCATTGACTACGGCGTGGATATCTTACAGGTACAGGGAAACTGGTGCGACTGGCTGGTACGTGATAAAAACATGGAGGTGATTGTAAAAATGATGGACCGTATTCGCAGCCAGGGTTACACTGCCGGACTGGGTGCTCACACCATCGATTCTTTTATTGTTTGTGAAGAAAACGGCATTATCCCCGATTACTATATGAAAACGATGCACCACGATAATTACTGGTCTGCCCATCCGCGCGAAAACCGCGTGGCATTTGAGGTCGATGGAAAGAGACACGCTGACCATAACATGTTCCACGACAACTGCTTCTGCCCGTTCCCCGACCGCACGGTTGATTTTGTGAACCAGACAACTGTTCCCGTGATGGGCTTTAAAGTGCTGGCAGCCGGGGCAATTGCACCTGCAGACGGTTTCCGCTGGGCATTTGAAAATGGAGCTGATTTTATCTGTGTGGGCATGTTTGATTTTCAAATTGTGGATGACACCAATATCACTATTGATATTCTGAACAATCTGCCCAACCGGCAGCGCAAATGGCATGCATAGGCTTCTTTTCTTGGGGAAATTAATTCGTTTCCGTATTTTTGCATTTTCCATTCTGCAATTTCAGCCGAAATGCCTGAATGGTGAAAAGAATACCGTAGTTTGACAGATTTACATTAATGAAGAAGCGTATACTATTTGTTTGCCTGGGCAATATTTGCCGCTCTCCCAGCGCGGAGGCAGTTTTTACCGCCATGGTTGAAAAGGCTGGCCTTTCCTCCCAGTTTGAAATTGATTCAGCCGGAACCGGCGCGTGGCATGCAGGAGAACCTGCCGACCGCCGGATGCAAGGTCATGCTATTAAAAGAGGTTACAACCTGACCAGTATTGCCAGGCAATTTGAATCTGTTGATTTTGACAGGTTCGATTATATCATAGCCATGGACGATGATAATGTAAAAGCCCTGAAAGCCATGGGACGTGATGAAAAAGACCTTGCCAAAATCAGCAAAATAACTCTTTTCAGCAAAAGGTACAGTTACAAGGTCGTTCCCGATCCCTATTATGGTGGAGAGGAAGGGTTCGAGCTTGTTCTCGACTTGCTGGAGGATGCCAGCGAGGGTC
>CAYMXK010000628.1:0-2216 GCA_964393915.1 uncultured Prolixibacteraceae bacterium | reverse complement strand
GATGCGGATTGGAATCCGCAACACCCGATTTTATTCCGTTTCTTAAACTGTATTCTTTGCGGTCCATTGCTGTTTCTCCTTGCGTCCATTGCGTTTTTTCTTTGCGTCCATTGCGGTTAAGTTTTAAACTATTAAATGACAATTATTGACAATCAATGACAATCAAAATGACAATTAATGACAATCAATGACAATCAAAATGACAATTAATGACAATTAAAATGACAATTAATGACAATTTTTGGGAAAAAGGAATTTTGCTGATATGTTCAGAGAAATTATATTTGTGCTTTTACTTTTCATGAGACGCTTTTAAAATACAGAATTATCAAGCATGTATATTGCCAATTTAGGGTTATTAAGACAAATCCTTATTGAAATAAGTGAGGACAATTCAATAAAGTCGTTGCTGCTGTTTTGTGGCGATAATGATAAACCTGCCCCTGAAGAGTTAAGTGAGGTTTTAAAATGCAATAACAAACCACTTATCGGGGGAATTTTCCCTGCAATAATTGCAAATGGTGAAAGAAAACAAAGTGGTTTTATGCTGATACCACTTGATGAAACTATTACAACGGGCCTGTTTCAGTCGCAAGACAGCGCAACCGACATTGCCGTGCATTTTAACAAATGGGTAAATGAAAACAATACCGCCACGGCCAGTATTTTCTGCTTTTTTGATGGAATGTGGTCATCCAAAACCAGGTTCATGTGTGAATTGTATGATTATTTTGGTCCATTCGTAAATTATATGGGTGGAGGGGCAGGATCATTGAGTTTCAAATCCTTTCCGTGCATTTTTGCCAATCACAAGGTCGTTGAAAATTCGGCCGTAATCGGATTGTTTCCCCATCCTTTAAAAATTGGTGTAGCCCATGGATGGGCGCCGGTAAGTGAACCCATAAAAGTTACAGAAGCAAGGGGTAACAACATTATAACGTTAAACTGGCGCCCTGCATTTGAGGTTTACAGTGAGCAAATCAAGTTGCACTCAGGAAAAACTTTGTCGGAGAAATTCTTTTTCGACACTGCCGGTTACTATCCTTTAGGACTGGTGCAGCTCGATTCTGAAATGACTATAAGAGTCCTGTATTCGGCAGAGAATGGAGTGCTGCATGCATTGGATGAGGTTCCGCAGGGAGAATATATCCGCATTATGCATGGCAGTGCAGAATCTCTTCTTCAGAGTGCCCGCAGAGCACTTGCGGAATCTGAACTAACCGGGAGCAATGAAGAATCAGAAAGGTTATGTATCGAAAGTATTTCAAGGGTCCTGTATCATGAGGATGATTTTTCGAAAGAACTGGCATTACTAAATAAAAATAAACCGGTGAATGGAATACTCAGCATTGGCCAAATCGCCAACCCGGGTAATACTTCATTGAAATTATTTAACAAAACAATAGCGGTTGCGCAATGGAAAAAGACAAATTAGAGATACAGGTATTGCTGGAAATATCATTGAATCAGAAAATTGAAGGGGAAATCGACGATGTCCTTACGCACATAACCAGACTATATATGCGCAAACTCAATTGCTTTGCGGTAGCTGTTTTTCAGCAAAATTCATTGACTCAGGTATACCCAAAAGCGCTGTTGTCAGATAATATCTGGAGCGAAAAACTCTCGGAAATTGCTGAAAAACTCTCCATCAGCAAGATTGAACCTTTGCAGTTTCAGAAGGACAGTATCTGCTTTTACGCATACCCGCTCTATGAAAACGCCTGGCTTTTGCTAATACGCCGCAATGAATTAAGTAATGAGATGTTTTTTGAGCTGAGCAAAGTTGTAACACAACTTGGAAATGACATAATGCAGTCTGATGAGAAAAAGCATCTGAAATTGTTGGAGGAAATTTTTAATAATTCGTCAGATGCCATCCATATTATTGATGAAGATGGCAAACTCTATTACATAAATAAGGCAGCAGGTGAACGATTAGGCATTGCGCCTGAAGACGCCGGCAAAATTAATGTCAGGGACATTGAAGCAATATTTAAAGAACCGGGACAATGGCAGGCACACATTGATAACCTGGAAAAAAACGAACAGGTTATTCTTGAATCTGTTAATTTCAATCAGGTTACAGGTGAAACCTTTCCTGTTGAGGTTTCACTTAATCTAATTAATGTCAGAGAGAAGAGATTTGTAATTGCCTACATACGGGATATCAGCGAACGCAAAAAAAGAGAAACGGAACTGGCAGAAGCCAAATC
>CAYMXK010000627.1:0-2236 GCA_964393915.1 uncultured Prolixibacteraceae bacterium | reverse complement strand
CTATGGCAGGCCTGACAATAGCGGGCAAAAATGTTTCCTATGACAGATATTCCCGGATTATAGGTGCTAACGACTTCATTAACGTGGCGGTAATTGGAGTTGGAGAAAAATTGATTGCTCCAAGAAGTCATGCCAAAAGCCATATTGAGGCATATAAAAATCTCCCAAATGTAAATATTGCAGCAATTTGTGACGTAGATAGTAATTACCTGGACTTTTGGCTTAATGACCTGCGTAAGGAAAATATTAATGCAAAAGGGTATAAAGATTTACGTAATCTGTTTGAAAATAAAGATATTGATGCAGTTTCTATAGTAATTCCAAATCATTGGCATGCATTGGCGACAATATGGGCTTGTCAGGCAGGGAAGCATGTTTGTGTTGAAAAACCAGTATCCCATAATATCTGGGAAGGAAGAAAGATGGTGGAAGCAGCGAGAAAATATGACAGATTAGTACAGGCAGATTTAGATTCAAGATCAAATTTAGCCTATGAAGATGCATTTAACTACATGCATAAAGAGATGGGCAAAATATTGCTGGTTCGAATTGTTAACTATAAGAGAAGACCAAGCATTGGAAAAATAATGGGACCAGGAACGATTCCTTCTACTCTTGATTACGATATTTGGACGGGCCCCAGTGCTATGAAACCATTATCAAGAGAAAACCTAAAATATGACTGGCATTGGCAATGGGCAACCGGCAATAGTGAACTAGGCAATAACGGGCCTCACCAGTTGGATGTCTGCCGCTGGGCATTAAGAAAAAAAACCTTGCCGAAAACTGTATTTAGTTTTGGGGGAAGATATGGATACCTGGATGATGGGGAAACCCCAAATACGCATGTTGCCTGGTTTGATTACGATGGAATTCCTGTAATATACGATTCACGTGGATTAGGTGAGAATCCGGAAACAGATAATATGGATGGTATAACTGTTTATACTGCATCAGGTAAAAAAATTAATCACCCGTATTCCGGTACAGCAAATTGCGAGATTGCTTTTATTTGCGAGAATGGATATTTGCTTGGTACCACTCTATTTGATAATAATGGAATCAAGGTAAAAGATTTTAAGAATTCCGGACTTGGAGGACCTCAGGCTAATTTCATCAATGCTCTCAGAACTGGAAAACAGGATGATTTAAAAACTGATATAGAGGAAGGACATTTATCAGCATGCATCAGTCATATGGGAAACATCTCTTATCAGATAGGCACCTTACAACCTGTTGAAAACCTTATAAAACAGATCAAAGATAATTCATATCTATATCAGGTATACAAAGATATGAAAGAGCATTTAGAAAAACACGGGGTTGATTTAAACAAAGAGAAAGTTATAGTTGGAAAACAACTAACTATGAATTCACAAAATGAGAAATTTGAAGGTGAGCATAGTGAATTGGCTAATCTGTTTATAAAAGGAAACTACCGTGAACCGTTTATCATCCCTGATAATGTGTAATTAAATAATTTAGTATGAAAAAAATGCTTTTATACATGCCAATCATGCTGTTCACACTTGCAATTTTAGCTTCATCCTGTAAAATGGCAGACAAATCAAATGACACTATATATTCAACTGCACCTGAAGGAGCCATTATCCTTTTCGACGGAACGGATTTTTCGCAGTGGACAAATTGTGACGGCGGTGAAGTTCGTTGGAAAATAGTGGATGGAATAATGGAGGTCGTACCGGATTCAACGCGTGCATGCGATCGCATTCAGGGTATAATGACCAAACAATTGTTCAGCGATTTTCAGATGCACCTTGAATTTAAATTGTCTGAGAATGAAAATACCAATAGTGGAGTGTATATCCAAAAAAGGTACGAATTGCAGATATTATATACGCCTGTTAACGAAATTGACCCGGGTATGGGAGGGTCTCTTTACAGGCAAAAACTTCCGGATGTTAATGTTGGTAAGCCGAAAGGGGAATGGCAAACCTACGATATTGTTTTCCGCGCTGCCCGTTTTGACCCGGCTGATCCGGAAAAAAAGGTTGAAAATGCCCGGATAACGGTCCTTCACAATAATGTTGTGATTCACAACAATGTGGTCATCACATCAAAAACCGGTGTGGGTGACCCCGAAGGCATTGAACCCGCCCCGATATTATTGCAGGATCACCTGGCATTGGTCAAGTTCAGGAATATATGGGTGACCCCCATAGTACCAATGGAGACCTTACCGGAAAACGAAAATTAAAATCTAAAACCCCGGCCT
>CAYMXK010000626.1:0-2238 GCA_964393915.1 uncultured Prolixibacteraceae bacterium | reverse complement strand
CCACGTTACCTGAAGGTTGCATCATCGGACTTAACCATTGGTCAATGGTTTGAATAAGAAATGCCAATATTCCGATCATCACCGGAATCATAATAAATTTTTGTAGTTTCATAATATCAATTTAAAAGGTATTAAAAATAAATCGTACTCATCTAATCAAATCTACGGGTGTCGTTGCCACAGGCGGATCAATCCCTTCACGACCAATCATTTTTGCCTGCCAGTTATCGTACATCATAGAATTTCTTGTTATGCTGAATGGCAACATTGTTTAACTGCTCAATCTCCAGCTGTTCCATATACTTTCTTAGTTGTTCGCGATGCCGGTAGCACGGAACCAGTTCACTCTCAATATCGCCACGGGGTGTCGCGGCCAAACGCTGCTGACCCATCTTCAAGATTGCCACGGCACGATCAAAACTGTCTTTATTCTCCCTGATTTTGTCCAGACAGGGGCTTTCCTCAGGACGGTCGAAGGATATTTGGGCTGATAACGGCCGGTTGTGATTGTTGAGGGAGCCAAAATTGATGCCTGTCAGTTTGCCAAGTTCATTTATCTCAATGTCGGTTAAAGGACTACGACCGGCAAGAGTTGAGTCAAAAGCAGATTCGTAAACCGGGTAATAAACTCCGTTGACGTCCATCCATGCGTATAATATCTCCCTTTCATGCTGGGAAAGCTTAACATCGTGATGATCGCCATCAATAACCTTTGTCAGCTTGCTGGCATGGCTGCCCCATGAATAGGGGAATTGTATTTCGGCAGGGCCACCACCCACAAGTGTTACATATTTCCCGGTGTAAAGATTGATATATGCGGCATTAAAGAATGGATTTTTATCCCGGGCCAGTACCAGTTTATTCCTGTTATCTTTATCAAAATCATGACAGGTGATACAATGTCTGTCAAGAACCGGTTGGACATGTTCCAAAAAAGAGAAGTTCACTGGAGCATTCCCGATCAAAGGCTTCAGTTTTTGCGGGCCTCTCCGGAGTGCATAAGGTGACGGACCGGGAGGAGGCACTGAGAGCCTGTCCTCGTGGCAACCTATGCAGCCATTGATTTCTCCGGGCATTACCATTGTGCCGCTGCGCATGGAATGCACCATTTTCTTGTCTTTATCAAGCAGTTGAAAATAGACAAAGGTTTTCGCCGGAACTTCAAAATGTGCCGATCCATCTGCTTCTACAGCCACATCGCCAAGTATACGCTTGGTTTCGAAACTGTGCCAGTTTACAGCGGGTGCCTGTTCCCCCTGACCACCCCAGCCACGATGCGTCCAGGTACGTTTCTCAGGTGTTTCAATAACCCTCAAATATTTTACGTCGCCTTTGTTTATGCCTTCCACATGAGTACCTTCATATACGTTCTGTACATAAAATACTCCTGTTGTATCGCTGAAATTGCGTGAAAACGGTATTACCGGGGGCCTCATCCGCGGAGATACAATCATCGGGTCGAAAAGGCTTTTGTTGCCTTCCAGCAAAAGCTCCTCTGTATCGTCATCGGTTCCAATCAGGTATAAACCCATTTTTGAATCTTTAACCAATCCTTTGTCACGGTTGAACGAGACAGTTCGCGATACCAGCAAATTGTTTTCATTAACCGGGAAAGGGTCTTCGTAATAGTTATCGATATAAATAAAAGCATCTAAGCCGCCACTTTTAACATGCTCTATTGAATTGGCCGGCCAGATCCGTACAACCGGCTCAATGCCATCCACCCCTTTTTTACGGTCAATAATCGCGAGTGATCCCCAGGGCCTCTCATGACAGGCTGTAAAGATTGCAGCCAGCAAATCGCTGTTGCCCATCTGCCGGCCATCGATAACCCCATCGGGTGATTTGGTATTGTTCCCGTAATACACTGTGTGCCTTGTACCATCAGGATTGACCGTCCATAAACCCTGCGCATCTCCAAAATTCCGGTCAATATATTCCCATCTGTCATACAGTATCCGGCCATCGTTCATGAGGGAGGCGTGTCCTTCGAACAGCGTACTCACACCAATCTGGGTGATGTTCGAACCGTCGGCATTCATGCGATAAAGATTTACCATTATGTGTCTGTTGCACATGCAGTATTTGGGCTGACGCGTGGAGCTGAAAATAATTCCGCCATCTGGCAGATACAAAGGATCAATATCTGATACCCCCTTTGCAAAAGTCAACTGTTTCAGGTTGGTTCCGTCGATGTTGATTTCATAAAGCGAATAAGCATCATCCTTGTTTTTCCGC
>CAYMXK010000625.1:0-2255 GCA_964393915.1 uncultured Prolixibacteraceae bacterium | reverse complement strand
CGATAGAATAAATCTACTCAGAAAAGCCATTCTGCCACGAAGGCACAAAAGCACAAAGGATTCACCAAGATCTCAGAAGGCGACTTAACTCCTCCACCTTTTCTTTGTACCCGAAATCTTCAGCGACATTGATATTTTCTTCCGGATCGTTTCTCAGGTCGAAAAGCATACGCTGTTTGTTATCCCATTCCGTGTATGAGAACTCCGCGATTGTTACAGAAGCTCCATTCATCCATTTGGTAAATGCGGCCTTTTTCCCGGGATGTTGCGGATTCCGGAGAACCGGCACCATACTGGTTCCCTCCAGATGCTGCGGCAACCGGATACCTGCCAGATCGCATAAAGTGGGATAAAGATCAACCAGTTCTACAATGCCATCTGTTTTGACATTTTGCATAAAACCTGGTGCGCTGATGATCAGGGGTGCATGTTTGCTGGTATTCAGCAGATTGTGCTTGCTCCAGTAACTGTGCTCACCAAGATTCCATCCGTGGTCACCCCACAGCACTACGATTGTATTCTCACGAAGCCCGGTTTCATCAAGCGTTGCAAGCAGTCTGCCTACCAACGCATCTACATAACTGACACAAGCGAAGTAGCCATGTCTGGCTATTTTATTAAATTCAAGTGAATTAAATTTAATATTTCTGTCGTGGTAGCTGCCAAATTCTCCTGAGCCGGTAAGTGCATCAGGCGCATTCTTTGGCCTGTATTGGTTTCCGGCCACTTCGATCCTCTCCCTGTCGTACATATCCCAGTATTTTTTGGGAGCATAGAACGGCAGATGGGGGCGAACAAATCCACAGGCGAGAAAAAAGGGTTTATCCATCTTTGCCAGACGTTGCAAATCGTTAATGGATTTGTCGCAGGTTTGGCCGTCGATGTATGTATTGTCGGACACATCTGGGGATTCATAAAAAGGTCCGCGTTGGTTCTTTTTCAGGATGAAATTTCCTGACTCCTTTTCATGAAAAGTCAGGTGATTATTCTCTTTTGGCCCGTTCACCAGTGAAAAAGGGGGTTCTGACCAACTTTGCGCGGCGTCATCTTCCCGCTGATGGTATATTTTTCCGTTACCAACGGTGTAATAGCCTGCCTGACGAAAGGTAGCCGGAAGTGTCTGTTTCCCCGGAGCAAGCTCTTCTGGTTTCATTGGGATTCCATCGAAATTCAGGGTGTGAACACCAGATAGCAAGGATGAACGTGAAGGGGCACAATGGGGCGCCTGACAATAGGCCTTGTTAAAAAGGACACCCTGAGAAGCGAGCCTGTCGATATTGGGTGAATGTATATGATCGGCGCCATAACATCCCAGTTCGGGGCGTAAATCATCGATGGCAATGAATAGCACATTGGGTTTCTTCCGGGATACATTCATTTCGGAGGTGCCTGTAGTTCCCTTAAGTTTTGCAATTAAATAGTCAGTTGGAGTCTCATGTTTTACATTTGGTGCTCCCGGGTACTGGAACACACAATCGATACCCACCTCATCGCAGCGCTCTTTTAACTTTAAACCAAAATTGGCGCTGTGAGTGGGATCTTTCTCAACCTGACCGATGGCCGGAGGAGAACTGTAGTGCAAATAAACCGGAGGATCATCGGAACTTGCCAAAGCGTAAGGAGAATATTCATTAATCCAGTGCAGAATACTTTCCCGTTCTGCCAGGAATTCTTCAAACCTTGCTTTCCCAAATGCATGGCCTCCATATCTGCTGTTGGGGGTCCATTCTTTCATCTGTTTTGGATCAAGGGAAGTCTGCGCCCCAATAACAGCTGCACAATAAAGGCGCGTAGATTCCCGGGCAACGGGATCATTACTTCCGGGATCTGCAAGATCGTCGTGAAATGCCAGCCACAGACCGGTGCAGGCCCCTGCGGAACCGCCAGCCGCACCAATCCGCTGTTTGTCTATGTTCCACTCCTTCGCCTTACTGCGCACAAACTGCAGGGCGCGTGCAGCATCATGCATCGGGGCTTTAACAGGCGGCATGATCCCGCTCCCTTCAATATGTCCCATCAACCGGTAGTTAATTGCAACAACTGAAATTCCGGCATCAAGTAAGCGCCTGACATCGGCAAAGCGATTCGCCCTTTCCTTTTCCCCTGTATTCCAGCCACCTCCGTGAATGATAAATACCATAGGGGTTGGGGCGCTTGATTCTGCCTTCCAGAAATCCAGGATGTGTCGCTCATGTTCACCATAACTGATGTCACTGAGGGTAGGCTTTGGAACAGATGGATGGTATGTTGGCGCA
>CAYMXK010000624.1:0-2272 GCA_964393915.1 uncultured Prolixibacteraceae bacterium | reverse complement strand
TCATCCAAAACCGGTGTTTTTACAAAGGGATGTCCGTTGTAGCCCGTTTCATTCCAGCCGTGATCGTCGCCCATGAGGAGGATAATGTTGGGTAGCGCCTCCTTTTTTTCCTCTTTTTGCACGCCGGTGCAGGAAAATGCAGTCGCTAAAATGATCAATGCGGCTCCATTTGATTGGATTCTTGTATTCATATTTAGTTGTTTAAGTATAAGAACGTTTTAAATTGTAACAATCTATTTATCAGTTTACAAAGGATGAGCCTGCTCAGAAAAGTCTTATTCTGCCACAAAGGCACGAAGACACAAAGGGCTCCCCAGAAATATTTAACTGATATTCATCACTTTGCAGGTGTCAGCTGGCTTTTCGTCAGGGTAATTTCATACAAAACAGTTCCGTTATCCTGAATCAGCCTGAAAGTAGCTTCAGGGTCAGGAACCGTGGTATTGAAGGTAAACTCTCCAAAAGCGTAAACACCTGAGAATCCATAGAGTTGGGTATCCCAGGAGGGATTGGTAGCATCCGGGCCGGTGCGTCCGCCAAGGCTTCCCGATTCGAACTCGTAGAAAGAAAATCCGGATGGCCGGGGGATACGGAATCCCCTCGCCCCGTGCCTGTCGCCGGAAATCAGGATTACACCGCCAATCCTGTTTTTTTCGATGAGACTGAACAACCGTTCCCTTCCTTCAGGATCATTAACTCCCCATGAATCTTTTCCACCAGACACATAGTCGCTCCACATCGTCCCGCAGGAAAGGATAATAAAAGGCCCTTTGCAATCCAACAGCTGCTCTTCGAGCCATTTCATCTGGCCATCGCCAAGGAAGGATCCCTTCTCCCCTGTCTTGAAATAGCGGTTATCGAGCATGATTACATCCGCCGGGCCTATGCGGGTCCTGAAAAACAACCCTTTGCCCGCTTCTCCGAACCCGTATGACGGATTGTTCCAGGCCTGGCGGAAGACGTTCCATACCGCTTCCCTGTCTGCGTTTGTATAGCCCTCCGGAATTCCGGATTTGTCATTGTTGAAATAGTCGTGATCATCCCAGGTAGCATATATGGGAACTGAACCCGACAATTGCTGCCAGGCCGGCATAAAATCTCGCATCAGATAATCTGCACGGTGCAAGCCGGTGTGGTTTTCCCGGTCCTGTACGGCAATATCCCCGCCCAGCAGCATCGCCATCGGCTTTCTGGCGACAATCTGCCGTGCCTGGTCGTGGTTGCCTAATCCCCAGCGGTGGAAGCAGGTTCCGACAGCAATCCTGGCATCGGGTAAATTCTCAGAAGCCGGCAGGGTGGTTAAAACGGGCTTGTGTGCATTAACCGCCTCTGTTCCGTCAACATAAACCCGGTAGCGATAGCTGGTACCTGGTTTTAGTCCGGTAACCGGCACAATCGCGCTAAGATCGCTTGCATCGGTGCTTTCGACCGGGCCAAAGACCAGTTCATGTCCTTCTGCCAGCACACGGACTTCCACTTTGGAGGGCCTCACCGTGCGCACCCAGACCTTTGCCCCGTCGTGCGACACGTTACCCAGCATGGGGCCACCCAGGTGTACAATCCCATGCTTCCGGCAAAGTTCCTGGAATTTCGTATTGGCGGCTACCTCTGCATAGGTACTGTTCTTATTCCTTTCCAGAATTTCATAGGCATGACGGTATAAATCCCCGATATGTGACGGCTGTTCTCCCCACATGTTCAGTAAATAGAGGTTACCCTCCAGGGAGAGTGCCTTCGACAGTTCATTCTGGGGTTTTTTGACCGTGGTCTGTGCCTGGCTGGTCAATGTAAGCGAAAGGAACAGCACTGCCAGTGCATTCGCCAATCCCCATCTGATTAATAATGTCATCGATAAAAATTTTAGCTATTCGTACTACATTTCAATTTTACGCCGGCACTTAAACTGAAAACTCCCGTCGTTTGCTTTCCGTCGTTTGCTTTCCGGTGGTTGCATCACGGTATACAAACAAAGTAAAGAGAGTTGCATGGTTTCCGGTTTCCCTTGCCGGGCCCTCCGGACTTACTCTGTTTTTTGTATCAGCCGGGAAGCTACCCTTTGCGTGAAGGCATAAGGACTGTCCAGGGCTTTCCGCAACTCCGGCAGTGCCCTGGTGACAAGCGGCAAGGGGAGATCTTCAATAAACAAGGCCGCATACATTCCGGTGATCAGGTTGCTGTTACCGAGGTTATCCACTAATATCTGCCAGGCCTTTTCAGGCTTTCCTGAAAGACATAGAGCTCTTGCCGCGGCTATCCTGACCGCATCTGACTC
>CAYMXK010000623.1:0-2279 GCA_964393915.1 uncultured Prolixibacteraceae bacterium | reverse complement strand
AAATATTTGGGATCCTTGAAACCGACCAGATAGGCGGCTTCACTGATATTGAAATTCTTTTCACTGATCATCCTGGCGGCAATTTTCAGCCGGGTGATTTTCATGTATTCCGAGGCAGGTAACCCTGTCAGGGCCTTAAGTTTGCGGTAAAGCTGAGACCGGCTGCTTGCCATTTCACGGGCAAACCTGTCAATATCAAATTCGCTGTCGGAGAGATTCTCCTCGATCACCTCGTGCGTTTTTTTCAGAAACTTCTCGTCGTTCGAAGCAATCTTTAAAATGGAGGGCTCTGAAAATGCATTTTGAACGAACTGTTTTTTCAGTGCTTCACGAGACGATATGAAGTTGTGGATTTTCTCCTTCAGGATGTTGATTTTGAAGGGTTTGGTGATGTAATCGTCGGCCCCCAGCCTGTAGGCCTGCTCCTGGTATTCTGCCGAAGAGAGGGCGGTAATCATCAGCAGCGGAATGTGGCTGATCTTATCGTCATTCTTTAGTTGCCTGCAGAATTCCAGTCCGTCGGTTCCCGGCATCAGGATATCGCTCAAAACCAGATCGGGTTGGTGTTTCCGGCACATATCGAGGGCAACTTCTCCATCCGGGGCTTCCATGATGTCATAGTCGGGCTGTAGTTCCCTGGCAATGTAGCTTCTCATCTCTTCGTTGTCTTCTGCAATCAGCACGGAATACCGGCCGGGTTTTATTTCATGGGGCACTTCCGGGGCACTCCACTCTTCCTTTCGCTCGGTTTCTTCCGGAATTTCCTGTAGCTCACCGGCTACAACCGGGATTCGCACAATAAAGGTGGTTCCGGTATTTACTGCTGAGGTCACTTCAATTTCACCCTCGTGCATTTTTACCAGCTCCTGAACCAGGGAGAGACCGATCCCTGTTCCCTGGGTTTTTCCATCCTTTTGCCTTACCTGGTAGAAGCGGTCGAAAATGTGGGGTAAAAGATCAGGTGGTATACCCACTCCGGTATCTTTGATTATGATTTGCACCCAGTCACTGTGGCCTCCCGAAGGTTTTCCCGTCAGGAGACTTATCTCTGCCTTTATCCTGCCTTCGCTGGTAAATTTTATGGCATTGGAGAGCAGGTTGTACAAAACCTTTTCAATTTTATCGGCATCAAACCGGGTGAATATCTGTTTTTCATGAATCATGACCTCAAAGCCAAGCTTTTTCTGGTTGGCCATATTTTTGAAACGCTGACAAATATTCACCATAAACAGCACGATGTCGTCATAGGAGTAATTCATGTCCAGTTTCCCGGCTTCCATTTTTCTGAAATCAAGTATCTGTGTGATAAGCCTGTAGAGCCTCTGGGCATTTCCGTGAATCTGCCTGATGGTAATGTCGTTCAGCTTGCTCCCTGAATCGAGATACTGTTCAAGGGGTGAGATAATCAGCGTAAGGGGCGTCTTGAATTCATGGGAAACATTGGTGAAAAAACCAAATTTCCATTCGTTGAGTTCGTGTTCTTTTTCAACCAGCTGCTGAATGTTATCCATTTTTAGCCGCTGCATATTCAGTTCGTTTTTTAAACGCTCTTTCTTGATATTGAAATTCCGGTAGGCATACAATAGTACAACCACCAGCATCAGATAGAAGGTGTATGCATACCATGTCAGCCAAAACGGGGGAGAAATATTGATTTTCAATGTCCTTGTTTCCGACCAGTTGTTTTCCGTATCCTTGCCCCGCACCTGAAAAGTATATTCCCCCCGGGGAAGGTTCATATATGAGGCTGCAGTCTGGTTGTAACCGGTGTTCCACTCTTTGTCAAACCCTTCCATCATCCAGGCGTACAATATCTTTTCGGGTTGAATAAATTCCGGCATCGACCAGTTGATGGAGAAAAAGTTCTGATTGTATCTGAGCTTAAGTGTCTTACTGTTTTCAGAATAGCCAACCGCAGCAATTTGCCGTTCATTTTTATATTGTCGCCCAAGCGTTAGCGTTCCGATCTCGATGCCGGGTACCTTGATGACCCGTTTCAACTGTTCAGGATAAAATGCCAGCAGGCCATTCACTCCGCCCATTATCATTCGTCCGTCACTGGTTTTGCACCCCACCGCATCGCGGAAAGCCATCTGCGGAATTCCGTCAAATTGATCAAAAATCCTTATGTAGCCGGATTCAGGAGTATATCGCACAATGTTCCCGGCAGTTGAGAACCATACGGTGCCTGCATCTTCAGCAAAAATCGATTTTACGCTGTAGCTGATCGGACCTGGTAACTTTTCCAGGAAGCTGACCTCCAGCGTTTTCTTATCAAT
>CAYMXK010000622.1:0-2285 GCA_964393915.1 uncultured Prolixibacteraceae bacterium | reverse complement strand
CTGGGCTATGGCAACGAAAGGCAAACCCATTGCAAAATAGACTGATGGAATCCAGTATGCCGGATTACTTTGAATTGGTTTTATTTCGTGCATAATCTTGATAACTGATTTGAATACTGATAAAAGGCCAAATTTTTGGATTTATTTTTACACGAAGCAAATATAGACAAACAAAAATGTGGTGCTATGGTTAATCCACTTATTTGATCATCTTATTCCCATAAATTACTCATCAGGCTTGCCGGCCTCAGGAGCACGGAGGGTGAGTTTTTACTATAATTTAAAAGTAAGCATTCGGCCAAGTACATATTGCTAAAGGAATCCTGATACATTAGGTTTACGGCAAAAATTATCACTATGACCGAAGCTTTGTTTCAGGATTTATTAAAACGCCAAAAGGAATCCGGGTTAACTGTCCGGGATTTTTGTGCCAATGAAGGCATCGTACCCTCCACATACTACTACTGGTTGAAAAAATCTAAAGCTATAGAAGCACAACCCAGGATGTTCATCCCTCTCATTGCTGGACCAGACAACTTACCTGTGTTAAAAAAGAATCATCAAAAAGGTTCATTGGCATCAGGGGAATACGATGCACCTGTTTTACTGGAATTGATTTTTCCTAATGGAACTGTTTTAAAAGTAAGGAACCAGGTGGATCTGCCCCTGCTGCAAAGTCTGGTTCATTTATACGATTAAAGGATGTTTCACTTACACAACAAGCTCCGGTATTATCTTTACCCTGGGCCGGTGGACATGCGGAAAAGCTTTTATACCCTTAGCGGGATTGTATCCTCCATCATGAAACGAAACGTTCAGGATGGAGAGGTGTTCATTTTTGTCAATCGGCACATGACCATTATGAAAATTTTACATTTAGAGTACGGGGGGCTGGTGATCTATCACAAGAAACTTGAAAATGGCACATTTAAATTGCCTTCATTTGATGAAAACACCCCCTCCCTTCAGGTCAGCTGGCATGATTTGATGGGTATTGTTTCGCAGGTAAAAATCAAACCCCGCAGGCTTAAAAACAGGATAAAAAAAATGTAAAAACATACTGTTTATTTGCTCTGAAACCCTTGATAATACAGGGATATTTTTTATCTTCAAGCCATAATAATCAAGCGGGATAATGAGCATTTTTGAAGACAAGGACCTATTCATCGAACAGCTTCTCCAGGAGCGTGACACCATGTACCAGGAGCTTTCCCGTTTGAGGAGAATCGACCAGGGGGCCTTAGAGGAAGCTGAAAACACCAATAAGAAGCTAGCCCGCATTATTGAAGAAAAAGACGATAAAATCAAAAAGCTCACCGACCAGCTTGCCTGGTTCAGACACAAGTTCTGGAAACCATCCACCGAAAAGTATATTCCACAGGATCCGAGTCAGCTCAGGATTGACTTTGAAGGCCTGAATATGCTGCCAGAGGAAAAAGCACATGCACAGGCAGCTGAAAAAGAGGTTATCTCGTATGAACGGGTTAAGCCTGAAAATGCGAAGAAACAGGCGGTTCGTTTGCCTTTGTCTGAAGATTATCGTCGTGAAATTGAAGTTGTCGAGCCGGAAGGAATAGATGAAAACTGGGTACGCATTAACGAGGAAGTAACTGAAGTTCTTAACATTAAACCAGGAGAACTGTATGTTCGTCGTATTGTAAGGCCTGTTTATGCGTTAAAAAATGATCTTCTGGCACAGAATGAGGAGCAGGAATCCGGCAAGAGTATCCGTATTGCCTCTTTGCCTGATGATTTACCCCTAAAAAAGAGCAATGCCGATGCTTCCTTACTTGTGGATATAGAACTGGGAAAATATTTATACCATCTTCCTTTCCATCGTATTATAGCGATATATAAACAGCTTGGTGTTTCAATACCGGCATCCACCATGAATGGGTGGCATAAAGACACCTGCGACCTGCTAAGGGCATTATACTACCGTTTAAAAGAAATTGTGCTTTCAGCGGATTATATTCAGGTGGATGAAAGCACCATTCCGGTCATTAATAATGAAAAGCAAAAAGCGGTGAAAGCTTACCTTTGGGTGGTAAGATCTGTAATCGACAAGCTGGTATTTTTTCATTACGATAATGGTTCCAGAGCAAAAAAAGTAGTCGTTGAACTACTGCGTGATTTTAAAGGAGCAGTCCAATCCGATGGATATGGGGCATATCATATATATGAGAATAAGCAGGGGGTTCTGCTTCTTGGATGCTGGGTCCATGCCAGGCGCAAGTTTGAAGAGGCCAGACAGGAAGACAAATCCGGTGCTGAATATGCACTCG
>CAYMXK010000621.1:0-2300 GCA_964393915.1 uncultured Prolixibacteraceae bacterium | reverse complement strand
CGAACTCTCTCAGGCCGTATACCGGGTGGGCGACAGTGTTACAAATATTATCTCGCCTATGATGAGTTTCTTTGCCCTGATTCTGGTCTATCTTGAAAAATACGATTCAAAAGCAGGCATTGGTACCCTGATATCAACCATGGTCCCTTACACTGTTGTTTTCTTCATCGCGTGGTCGCTTCTTTTGATAGCCTGGACCCTGCTGGGCCTACCTTTAGGTCCGGGTGCAGGCATCTACTATCCGGGTTAGAACGTGCCACTAAGTGTGCTGTTATAAAAAAAATCAAGCATTCGTTTCTGTTGCTTGTTATTAAATTATTACTATTTTTGGGCTCCTTCGGAAAAAAAATTTTCGGAATCAATTAATTTTTTAAAAACCAATAATAAGATGAAAGTTTATAAAACTGAACAGATTCGCAACATTGCCCTGATCGGAAACGCCGGCAGTGGAAAAACCACCCTCGCAGAGGCCATGCTGCTTGAGGGTGGAGTAATTAACCGCCGCGGGGAGGTAACTTCAAAAAATACCGTATCAGACCACACCCCAATTGAGCAGGAATATGGCAACTCAGTATATTCAACGGTATTGTATGCTGAGTACAAGGATAGGAAAATCAATATCCTGGATACTCCGGGTATGGATGATCTGAATGGCCATGTGGTATCGTCTCTTGAAGTGGCCGACCTTGCCCTTATGCTGATCAACACTTCCAATGGTGTTGAAGCAGGCACTGAATCTGCAGCACGCCATGCAGAGTCGAAACACACACCCATGATGTTCGTGTTCAACGCGTTGGACCATGATAATGCCAACTTCGACGCTGCCATTGACCAGATTAAAGGCAGTTTCGGGAATAAAGTTACAATCGTTCAGTATCCTGTGGAAACAGGTCCCGGGTTCGACTCTATCATCGACGTACTGAAAATGAAGTTGTATAAGTACAGCAAAGACGGAGGCCAGGCTGAAATTCTGGATATTCCGGCATCTGAAAAGGATAAAGCTGAGGAGTTGCAGAACGCCCTTATTGAAATGGCTGCAGAAAATGAAGAATCCCTGATGGAATTGTATTTCGAGCAGGGCTCCCTGTCGGAAGATGAAATCCGCAAAGGAATGAGGATCGGCATGGTACAACGTGACCTGTTCCCAGTATTCTGCACCTGTGCCAAGAAGAACATCGGCGTTAACCGTATGATGGAATTTATTGCCAATGTCGGACCTTCGCCCGATTGCCGGCCTATGCGGGCCATTGAGTCGGGGAAAGAGGTTAGGATGAACGAAAACGAATCACCAAGTCTCTTTGTTTTTAAAACTTCTATGGAGTCACACGTGGGTGAAATCACCTATTTCAAGGTAATGTCAGGCAAATTGACTGAAGGCATTGACCTTATAAATGCCACCAATGGCACAAAGGAAAGATTGTCACAGTTGTTTGCATCGGCTGGCAAAAACCGTGTAAAAGTCCCTGAGATGTATGCAGGAGATATCGGCTGTAGTGTAAAATTAAAGGACACAAAATACAACCAGACCTTATCAACCAAAGAAGCCGCCACTAAATATGCCCCGATGGTATTTAGCAATTCACGCCACAGGGTAGCCGTTAAGGCAGTTAGTGAAACCGACGATGAAAAAGTAGGCGAAGTCCTCAACCGCATCAAATACGAAGATCCGTCATATGTTATTGAATACTCCAAGGAATTGCGCCAGTTGATCGTGCATAACCAGGGTGAGTACCATATGAACATCCTGAAATGGTTTTTCGACAACGTCCACAAAATTGATATTGAATACAGGCAACCCAGGATTCCTTACCGTGAAACCATAACTAAATCAGCACAATCGGATTATCGTCATAAAAAACAGTCAGGTGGCGCCGGCCAGTTTGGTGAAGTCCATATGATAATTGAACCATACGAAGATGGTGTTCCTCCGAAAGGGACATTCGTTCTCGATGGAAAAGAATATAAACTGTCGCTCCGCGACGTACAGGAACACACCCTTCCATGGGGAGGCAAATTACTTTACATAAACTGTATTGTCGGAGGTTCTATCGATTCCCGCTTTATGCCCGCCATTCTGAAAGGGATCATGGAAAAAATTGAGCAGGGCCCGCTTACCGGCTCTTATGCCCGCGACATTATTGTGTACGTTTATGATGGCAAAATGCACCCGGTCGACTCCAACGAAATCTCATTCAAGCTGGCAGGCCGCAACGCATTCAGCATGGCCTTCAAAAAATCGAACCCGAAAATTCTGGAACCGATTTATGATCTCGAAGTATGGGTACCTTCAGAAAGAATGG
>CAYMXK010000620.1:0-2307 GCA_964393915.1 uncultured Prolixibacteraceae bacterium | reverse complement strand
GACAGGGAACAGGGTTAGGGTTGTCACTGGCCTATGATATTGTGAAGGCGCATGGAGGGGAGATCAGGATTGAATCAAAGAATGGAGAAGGAGCTGAGTTTATCATTCAGTTACCGGTTATAACTTAAAGTAATCCGATTCCGCACTTTAATTTAAAAATTCAGCCATTATGATACTTACTAAGATTCTGTTGTTGCTCTCGTTATTTAACCCCTCCGACTCGGTCGATCACATAGAAATTGCACCAGTTCAGCAAGTCATATCCTCCGAAGTGGTGATTACCGATTCACTCTTCACAGATCCTGTAGGACTGGACTTCGGAAGCTTAAATGGATGGAAGTTTTCGCCACAGGATAATCCGGAATTCTCATCGCCGGATTATGATGACAGCCACTGGTATATGTTAGAAAAAACACCCTTTACAACTATTAAATTGCCGGATTCACTTTGGCAGGGATTTGGCTGGCTCAGACTTCGCATCCGAATAGACTCATCATTCAGTAAAACACTAAACGTAATTTATCCGGGTTATATTCTGGGAGCCTCTGAGTTGTATATAAATGGCAGCCTTGTGATGAGCCATGGTGTACCCGGTGTAACCCCCGGTGAGCAAAAATTATTAGGCTATGTAATAGATTTCACACATCGCTATGAATTTTTACCGGGGAAAACATACCAGATAGCCATTAAGTATTCCCTGCATAACCTGAGCACCATCAGGCGTCTTACTATGGGAAATTTAAGAACACCATTTTTACTTAATGTCGTTGCATCCAACTATGAGTCACTTGGTGTGTTGATTGAGAATTCAATAATTCTCACTTCAATATTAATTTTTGCAGCAACCATATTATTATTGGTAATGCTGCTACATCTGTTTATGTACCTGTATGTTTCAGAAAAAAATGCAAACTATGCTATTCTGGTACTTAGTGCTTGCCTTTTCTTACTTTCTGTAACAATTATATCCCAGAGTTTTAGTATTCGTAACTTTTGGGTTTATATTATATTTACATATAGCGCCACAAATATTTTAGTGATTATTTGCGGAAGTCTTGTACCCTGGGTAACCTATCGGGTATTAGATGTTCCGATTCCTTTATTCTGGAAGAGATTTGTCCTTATACCTTTATTTCTATTACTGTTTCTTGCATTTTTTTCAGACTTTATTTCTAAGTCTCCGGACTTTATTTTTATGGGATTTTCAGGTTTACTCTGGTCGCTGACATTTATTCCTTCGGCCACAGGAAGTATCCTGGCAATTATCAAAGCCCGAAAAATGAAAAAGAAAGGAATTGGTATTGTTGCTGGTTCACTGCTAGTCTATCCATTTGTCATTATTATTATGCTTATTGTTTCAATTTTCGTTAGTATGGGTTATGCAGGTTTTATAGCCATTTTTATCACGCTCATTAGCATGCCTGTGGGGATGTCGATACAACAGGCAAAGAAATTCCTGCAGTTGCACTTACAGTTGGACTTCCTGGTTAAAGAGCGTACGGCTGAACTTAGTAAATCATTGAATGTACTCAAATCCACCCAAACCCAACTCATCCATTCCGAAAAACTGGCCTCTTTGGGTGCCCTCACTGCCGGCATCGCCCATGAAATACAAAATCCACTGAACTTTGTAAATAACTTTTCGGATGTAAACAAAGAATTGCTTGAAGAACTGAAAGAAGAAGCTGATAAGGGGAATCTTGAAGAAGTTAAATCAATTGCAAATGATGTAATCGGAAATGAACAAAAAATTAACCACCACGGCAAAAGGGCCGAATCTATCGTAAAAGGAATGTTGCTTCACAGCCGTGGAAGCAGCGGACATAAGGAACCCACCGACATCAATGCCCTGTGTGATGAGTACCTGCGCCTCTCCTACCACGGCTTCCGGGCAAAAGACAAATCGTTTAATGCTGATTATAAAACCGATTTTGACCCGAACCTGCCCAAAATTAATGTGGTGCCGCAAGATATTGGGAGGGTCTTGTTGAATTTGATCAATAATGCGTTTTATGCGGTGCAGGTAAAGACGCACGGCGGTGCGTCTCTACAACAAACGCCATCACCCCACAAACCCACCGTAACGGTTTCAACCCAAAAAAACAGCCACATGGTTGAAATCTCCGTAAAAGACAACGGCCCCGGCATCCCCGCTGAAATTGTCGACAAAATCTTCCAGCCCTTCTTCACCACCAAACCCACCGGCCAGGGAACCGGATTGGGGCTTTCGCTGGCCTATGATATTGTAAAGGCGCATGGAGGGGAGATCAGGATTGAATCAAAGAATGGAGAAGGAACGGAGTTTAT
>CAYMXK010000619.1:0-2308 GCA_964393915.1 uncultured Prolixibacteraceae bacterium | reverse complement strand
CCATTTTTGTAATGCTGTTCCCGGTAGTTGGTCATCCAGGCTCCTCCACTTTTCGACGGCCGTGGGTGATAGTCCATGTACAATACACCGATGTGTGAACCATCTGCATCTTTTACCTCGAACACTTCGCTCTCAGGGTGGAAAAGCGGCATGTCACTGAGCGGGGAGAATGTCAGTCCGAACAGCCTGGTAGCCACCGTGAACATGCCGTCCCGAACATTATTCAGCTCAAAGTAAGGCCTTAGCTGTTCCTCATCGAGGTCGTACTTCTCCTTGCGGACTTTTTCAGCATAGTACCACCAGTCCCAGCTTTCAAGCTTAAAACTGCCTCCTTCGCGGTTAATCATATCCTGCATGTCTTTTGCCTCCTCTTTAGCGCGTGCCAGTCCGGGCATCCATACTTTATTTAACAGGTCATAGACATTGTCCGGAGTTTTGGCCATATTGTCATCGAGGATAAATGAAGCCCAATTATCGAATCCCATAAGACGGGCTTTCTTTATCCGCAGGTTAATAAACTGGTCGATAAGTGGTTTGTTGTCGTATTCGTTCCCGTTGTTGGAGCGGTTATACATGGCTTTATAAAGCTTCTCACGCAGTTCGCGCTGATCAGAATAGGTGAGGAAGGGAATCCATGATGGCTTGTGCAGCGTGAAAACCCATTTTCCCTCCAGATTCTCAGCTTTTGCAGCTTCTGCTGAAGCAGAAATAATTGATTCCGGCAAGCCTGCGAGGTCAGTTTCATTGTCGATTACCAATTTATAGTTGTTGGTTTCTGCCAGCATATTCTGACTGAATTTTACCTCGAGCAATGCCAGTTGTTCATTTATTTTCTTTAACTCCTCTTTTTTATCTGGAGGAAGGTTCGCCCCTCCCCGGACAAACCCTTTGTAGGTTTCACTTAAAAGACGCTGCTGTTCAGGGGTAAGGGCAAGGGTTTCGCGGGTATTATAGACTTCCTTAACCCGTTCAAAAAGCTTTTCATTAAGATTGATGGCGTCGTTGTGCTGAGACAATACAGGGGCGATGGTTTCCGCAATGACATCCATTTCCTTATTCGTGTGTGCCTCCTTGATATTGAAGAATACATTGGATACTCTGGTCAGCAGGTCTCCGCTGTAATCGAGTGCCTCGATTGTATTGGCAAAGGATGCCGGTTCAGTTTTATTCACAATGTCATCAATTTCAGTATTGTGTTGTTCCATACCCTCCATAAAAGCCGGAAGGTAGTGGGTATTTAAAATCTTATCGAAAGGTGGCACCCCGAAAGGTGTGTTGTAAGTTTCAAAAAAAGGATTCATATCAGTAGTTTTTGTTGTTGGAGTGCATGATGCAAGAATTCCTGCAAAAGCCAGGTAAATAGTTAATTTTTTCATAATGCTTTTATTTCTAATCCTCTGAAAAACAGGGGGATATTCGAATGATATTATTGAATTCATTTTATTGGGTGCAAACTTAACAAATAGTGAGATTGGTTGTAGCTGCTGCTTTAATTATAAATCTGTATAAAAAATTATAAATCTGTTTATAAAATATTCAGTAAACCTTAAACAAAACACTATTGAGTCTGTTTTAGGGATATTAATAATTCAATTATCATGAAACGAGCATGATCAATTTTGGACAAACGCAAATTTTCAAAGCATGTGAGTTACATCTTAACCTTAATAAAAACAAATTCAATAAGATGAAAGAGCAAATAATTTTTAAAAGTTTGAACGGAAACGGAAGCGTTAACGGAAAGCACAACGGGAAACATCATAACGGACACGATACCGTCACACATCATCAGGAATTAGGTGACATGCATGTGGGAACGTCCATTGAGACCCCAATGCGAAAGGATGCATTTGTTTTAAGTGATGAAGAAAAGGTTGCCATTATAGAGGAAAAATTCCGCGAAATTTTGGAAACACTTGGGCTGGACCTCACCGATGACAGCTTGCGCGGAACTCCCCACAGGGTATCCAAAATGTATGTCAATGAAATATTTTACGGATTGAACCCTGCCAACAAACCAAAAATATCAGTTTTTGATAACAAGTTCAGGTACAACGAAATGCTGGTGGAAAAGGAGATTCAGGTACAATCCTTCTGTGAACACCATTTTCTTCCTATAACCGGGAGGGCCCATGTAGGATATGTTTCCAATGGTGTGGTAATTGGCCTGTCAAAAATTAACCGTATTGTTGATTATTTTGCCCGCAGGCCTCAGGTGCAGGAACGGCTTACCGTGCAAATAGCAAATGAGTTGAAAAAGGCGCTGAACACCGAAGATATTGCTGTAATTATTGATGCCAAACACATG
>CAYMXK010000618.1:0-2323 GCA_964393915.1 uncultured Prolixibacteraceae bacterium | reverse complement strand
TAAATTTGAAGCATGAAACGAACCAGGCTCAAAAAAGCACAAACCGGTATGAATCCGCAGCTGGCGGACCAAATAACTCCGGAGGAGTTTCCCTGCAATAACCCCTGGTTTCAACCGGGGGTGTTTCATCCAGGAGTGTTTCATCCAGGGGCTGTCATCCAGGTGCTGTCATCCCGAAAAAAGCATTCAAACCTCCTGAATGTCTTATTGTTGTCCTTAATCTTTGCAAGCCTCGGAGCCTGCTCCGTGACCAATGAAAAGCTGATGGTAATCAGCGAACAAGGCAGTTTTGCCGTTGGAGGAACCGTGATTACCAATCCGGGGACCTTTGACCCCTACCACCCCACTCCCGAAGGACAAACTTTTCATGGCGACCATGCCCGGGTTTTTTATCAGATACCGGCTGATGCACGCAAATATCCGTTGGTGATGTGGCATGGCATGGGGCAATTTTCAAAAACGTGGGAAACCACACCCGATGGACGGGAAGGATTTCAGAATATATTTTTACGCAGGCAATTCCCGGTGTATCTGATTGACCAGCCCCGCAGGGGCAGTGCCGGCCGCAGTACGGTAACCGCCACCATTACGCCGGTCCCCGATGAGCAGCAATGGTTTGGCATGTTCCGGATCGGAATATGGCCTGACTATTTTGAGGGAGTACAGTTTTCGCGCGATTCAGCCACCCTGAATCAGTATTTCCGGTCAATGACTCCCAGTATTGGGGCGATTGACATTGAAGTGAATGCGGATGCCGTTTCGGCACTCTTCACAAAAATCGGTCCTGCCATTCTGGTCACACATTCACATTCCGGCGGAATGGGCTGGCGTACTGCGATCAGAAATCAGCATGTAAAAGCGATAGTCTCCTATGAACCCGGAAGCGGCTTTCTCTTCCCTGAAGGTGAAGTACCGCCTCCTATGCAAAGCTCTGGAGGCACTCTGGAAGCTGTTGCAGTGCCGCTTGAAGAATTTATGCAGCTCACAAAAATCCCGATCATTCTTTACTATGGCGATTTCATACCCGGTGAACCCAGTCCAAACCCCGGACAGGACAGCTGGCGGGTACGACTTGAAATGGCAAAATTGTGGAAGGACGCGGTAAACCGGCATGGTGGTGATGTAACCCTGGTACATCTTCCTGAAATCGGAATCAAAGGCAACACCCATTTCCCGTTTTCCGATTTAAACAACCTGGAGATAGCAGATTTAATGTCGGCATGGTTGAAGGAAAAGAGATTAGATTAAGCCTAAATGCTCATTCTCCGGGAAACGGAGACGGAAAACCCCGATTCAATCTGGGCTGGTATTCGTGGATAAAAAACTCCTTTCGTGTAAATTTGTATAATTCGCGTAATTCGTGGATAAAAATCATCAATAATAAATACAAAAACGGGAGCTACTTTTTCATGGTAACTCCCGTTTCACTGCTCAAGCCGAAACTTTTACAGCGTCAGGCTACTGTTATTCTGGCCGGCTCTCTTTTTCCGGTTGCTCGATTGCCGGAGCAATTGATTAACCAGGTAAAATTAAGCCCTGTTCCTTAAGATGCGGCCTGTTACAACTGCATCCCGTGGACGTCCGCACGACGGTCCTTTTGGAATTTCTTCCTCTGGGGCGTCTTTCCGGACGAAGCGCTTCCGGTACATTCGTACGGGTGGCATTGCTGCTGCCCTCCGATTGTGAAACGTTGGCGGTTTGCACCGTTAAAAGTTTCAGGTTAGTTTCCGGTGGGAACCGAAGTTCCCGGTGGACTTTCCCTCCGTGTAGCTCAACCTTCCAATGAACACCTTGCGGTGGCAAAAGCTGGTGTCGGTTTCCGTCGGTGTGACCCTCCGTTGACCGGCTTCGGCCTTTCCGACAAGCAGGTTTCCCTGTTCGATCAGACTGCCTGCCCAATTAAGTGCCGCTGGTCTTCTCCCTGTCATCCGGGCTGCCTTTTATCGCTAACCTCATGTAACAAAAATAAACGCAAAATACTCCCCCAGCAAATTTTTTTGACTGTAGTAATACACGCGTTTTACACACCAGTTATAAACAATTGTTAATAACCGTGATATTGCCGCAGATTCAAAAAAAGAAAAATATAGCCACAGATTCACCCCCAAAATCGGGGTTTAATTTTTAGCCACGAATGCACGAATAGTGTGTAAATCGTGGATAAATCCCTCGGTTCCCTTGGAGAGAGAGAAAAAAATGCCACAAAATTCGCTTTTGATAATTCCGTTTCAAAAGCATATCGCGTTCTTCTTTCTGCTGTAAGATTACTGTTTTAATCATTATTCGTGTTCTATTGCACAAAATTACTGCTTTTTGTGCAGTA
>CAYMXK010000617.1:0-2327 GCA_964393915.1 uncultured Prolixibacteraceae bacterium | reverse complement strand
AATCCGTAGCCCGACAAGGCAGCATTGTAGGCTTCCCATTCGATGATATCGGCATAACCGGAGGTTCCGTGCAAAAGGCTGAGCTCATGGTTCCACTGGCAGTGGGCAATCTGGGCGCACGACTCGCTGTAGGTATCCAGGATGGGCAGGTCATGGTTGTGGCCATGCTGCTCAAACCGCGTTCCGTTGCCGACTCCCCCGTGTACATAAATTTTGCAGCAGTTCAGATTGTCCCAAATGGAATGAATGGCTTCTGAAAGGTCGGGTGCGCCGGTAGCCCTGATTACGCCTGTTGCAGCGGTATAGATGTAGCCGGTGCGAACACAGTGGCTCCATGCCTCGCGCTGTTCATACAATGGTTTGGAACTTTCGGAAAGCACGATGTCGCGCGGACGGGCAAATTTTACGTAACGGCAGAAAGTGCCGGCCAGTTCAAGGTACTCCGGGTTACCGGTGGCCTCATACAGTTTCATCAGTCCGATCTCTACCTGCGGATGGTCTGCATACCCCTTTATGCGCTCATCATCAAAAACCTGCCCGATATGGTCTGCCAGCTTTACTGCAATCTCAAGGAGCTTTTCCCTGCCCGTTGCCTGGAAATATACCATGGCAGCCTCCATCAGGTGGCCCGCGCAATAGAGCTGGCTGTAAGCGTAAGGCCAGCGCTCAAGCGTAGAATTCCACCGGTCCTTTTCCCCGTATCCGAAGCGTCGTGCATGCAGTACGTTCAGGTCGGGATTCGCGGGATGGTCATCGGGGAATGTATATTGAGTGTTCAGATAGCCATCGGGCAGCTGGGCGGATGCAATGATATCGATAATACTATCCATCCGGAGTAACAGCGCTTCGTCATAAAAGGTGGCCAAAGAGTATCCTGCCGCTTCAATTAGCTTGTAAACGTCAGAATCCCCGGCGTTGTGCAGCGTGATTGTGCCCTGTTTCCGTCCCCCGACAATCCTGAAGTTGTCGATCTTGCCCTCTGCCTCGGCAATGGCTAAAAGGTGTGGAAGGGTAACCTGCTGTACAAGTCTTATTTTAGGGTACCAGAAATCTCCGGAAATACTAACCTCAGAAAAGTTGATCTCCCTCAACCGGGATTCGGGATACAAAACACCATGGTCTGTTGAAGGGATGCCCGGGGTGCAGGCTAACATGGCCCCAAGTGCCAGTACGCCGATATAACCTGTTTTTATTATCATATAATTATAATTTTTCCACTCTGAACCAATCAAAATCAGCAAAGCCGTTATCGGGGGTATTGCCCCTGCGAACGGCAAAAAGTCCCACCTTTGCCCCGATCCAGCGACCAGGAACGGCTGAAAATATTTTTCCTGCGAAAACGTAATCAATACCGTCGGTACTGTAGGAGAATTCGCATACCGCTCCTTCCCCGACACTTACCCTGAAATAGAGTTCGTTTTGCCCGGCAGGTACTTCAGCATGGACCACCTCCAGGCTGCCCCGCATGGCATCCGTGCATTCAGTCTGGCTGATCACGAGACTGCCATTCCTTTTTTCGACCGACAAATAAGCATAATCCCTGCCCATAATGATCAAACCTGCCTTGTCGGAATCTCCCCCGACGGGGAAGCTGTTTAAACTGAATTTTGTGGTCACCTTAAACTCCGGTGCTGCAAATTTCTGAAGCAACAGGTTGGGAAGGTCCCACATGTTGGTATAATCATCAGGCAAAGGCTGGCAGTTCATGCGGAGAACACCAAAAGCCGGAGAGGGTATGGCCCAGAATGGTTTTGGGTTGCCGTGCCACTGCCATTGGGGCTGGAGATAATCTGCATTGAACTCATCGGTATCGTCAGCCCCTGAAATGGCATACTTTATCTCCGGAGCCGGCTTTGCAAAAGTCCACACCGGCTCTCCTGTCCCGTCACCATCGGCATCGATGCCCATCACAGGCCAGTCTTCGATCCAATGCATGGGCTGCAAATGAACGACCCTGCCATATGCCTCCATATCCTGGAAATGCAGAAACCAGGAATCGCCGTTGGTATATTCCAGCCAGGCTCCCTGGTGCGGGCCGTTTATATTGGTTGACCCCTGGTGCAGGACTATCTTATCCTCATAAGGGCCATAAATATTTTTTGACCGAAGGATGGTTTGCCAGCCGGTTTTCACACTCCCGGCCGGCGCAAAAATGTAATAGTAACCATTTCTCTTATAGAATTTAGGCCCTTCAATAATCGGATGACCGTCGTGACCGTCAAAAACCAGTACTTCATCCTTGATTACAGCAGTGCTTTCACTGTTCAGCTCATTCACCACCAGGATGCTTTTCATGCCCGACCGGCTGGCAGCATAGGCATGGGTAA
>CAYMXK010000616.1:0-2329 GCA_964393915.1 uncultured Prolixibacteraceae bacterium | reverse complement strand
CGGTTAAAAAATCTTGGTGAATTCTTTGTGCCTTGGTGGCATATTATTTTTGACCTATTAAAGTGGAATCAATGATTTGAATAAAATAATATTTGTTGATATGAGAAAATTGATTTTAATCCTGGCCATTACATTACTGGCGAGTGCTGCAATCTCTTCCCCGAAAATTAAACCTCCTTCCGGACGAATTGCCATTATTGCAGATGGGAATTCGCCAGATCCGGATGATCTGGGTGGAACCGCCGTTTCAATTGCCTTGTTGCGTGCTGCAGGTTTGGAAGACCGGCTGGTGCATTATTCGCACTCTTGTGACTTGGTGGTGCTAGAACGGATTTCGGAAGCCGCTGAAAGAGAACGCCATTTCATGATGCAAACCGCTTGTGATGGCACTGCACGGCGCTGGGGTGGTTTCGATCACATCACCTTTTATGATGCCAAATGGCAAACAGACAAAACTATTCTTGATTTGCGTAAAGCCATCATGGCATCAACAGCCGATGATCCGCTTTGGATTATTGAGGCAGGAGAGCCCGATATTATTGGGTTTGCCTTAGATATCACCCCCAAAGAAAAACATAAATTTGTGAAGGTCGTAACCCATCACCCCGCCAACGATAACGCAGGCGAATTTTACAAGTGGCAGGAAATATTGGATTTTGGGGTGGAGGAAGTCCGTATTCCTGACCAAAATATAAACCTGAAAGTAGAAAAGTCGCAATGGGATTGGGCCATGAACCATCCTGACGATCGTATCCAATGGGTATGGCTTATGGGAAAAATGGCAGAAGTGGATGATGTTGTAAATTTTCAGAAAGGATATTGGGATTGCTCCGATGCAGGAATGGTGCTGTATTGGATTACCGGTGCCAATGTAAACAATGGTTTAACGCAAGGATCTGTTGAAGATGTCAAAGCATTGCTAGTTAACCACATTGAGAGTAATCCGAAGAAGTAGTGTTAAAAATAACGGCTCAAAAAAATCAATTTGGATTTTTAAGTTTAACTTATAAAATTTCAGATATGAATATTAAATATGGTAAGATTCTGTTTTTTTTGCTGGTTATTTTTCAGCATAGCAAAGCTAATAACTTGGTTATCAAGGGTGATTTATTTTATCTAAATGACCAGCATTTTGAAATGGTGGGACTGAGAACTGCAAGCGCGACTCAAAATGATGCTTTTATGCATAAATTGCTTAATGCATTGGATGAATATGAAGAGGTAGGTTTAAATACTGTCAGTATTTATTTACAAGGATCAAGTGGTGGATACAGTGATCCGTTCAGTAAAGATGGTAAAACCATCAATGAGGATCACTGGAACAGACTTGTAAAAATTATAGAGGAATTTAACAAGCGCTCAATGGTTGTGGTAGTTGGCATTTTCTATCAGCGTACAATGGCTAATGAAAATGAAACCAGAAATCTGGCACACAATGAAGAATCTGTGTTTAATGCTGTAAAAACTGTAACTGAAAAACTTAAGCCTTACAACAATGTTATTTTGAATATTGCAAATGAACAAAACTCTGGCTGGTACCAGCGTTTTACGGCCTTTGATTTTCGTGATCCTGAAAATATAATAGCTTTGTGTAAACATGCAAAGACAATTGATCCCGGGAGAATTGTTGGAGGAGGAGGCTATTCAGATGAACCTAATAAAATAATAGGCAGGTCGGAATATGTGGATGTTTTATTATTTGACACTTCTGGCCGGGATATAGAAAAAGGACAGGACAGTGGTTGGAAGTATGACTATTTCAGGAAAAATGGGGTTACAGGAAAACCTATTGTAAACGTGGAAACTTTTGGAGGATGGACTAATAGAACAGTTCCACCAGGAGTTTTTAATGATGAAAACATCAGAAGAATTCACTTGACAGAAGTGGAAGAAGCTGCAAAAAGGCCCGGTTTATCCGTGCATTTACATAACTCTCCATGGTGTCAGGGGCCTGAACTGGGATATCCAACCCGATATGATTTAGGAGGAAGTGGAACAGAGGATGATCCTGGAATCAGATGGTTTTTTGAATATGCTCAATCTTACAGAAAAAGCAACGAATAGGTTCAATCTTTTTCAGGGAATCCTTTTTATCTTTCCTGGGAAGATACCCCGGTTTTTCCTCTCGGTCCGGCCGGATATCTGTTTTTCCTTTGAGCAAATTAACGAATCCAAAGGGATTTTGGAAAAATAGAATTTTATCACAGAATAGCTCGCCCTGAACTGTATCAACGCTGTTCGGAACTGTGCCCTCAAAGGTCTTAACGGATTAGAAACAAGACCGATACCTGCTGATATACCTGCCGGTCTGACTTACGCACAGTTCAAG
>CAYMXK010000615.1:0-2334 GCA_964393915.1 uncultured Prolixibacteraceae bacterium | reverse complement strand
AGATGATGGCAGGCAAATTCACCCGCACCTTCCGGAACAATATATACAACCAGGTGTCAGAAAATGACTTTGTCGGGGAACGTGCCTTGTTCAAGAATGGCTATAAACTGGTAGTTGAAGGAAAATCGCCTAATCAGGAAGGATATGAATTGTATGATATATACAATGATCCTGCTGAGAAAAAAAACCTGGCCGATGCCAATCCTGAGGTTGTGAAGGAATTGCAGGATGAACTCCGTAAGTGGCAGGAGTCGGTGTTGAACAGTCTTACGGGGGCAGATTATAAATAACGGTTCCTGCTGATAAAAATCAAGGACCAGGATATTTCATGGGATTTCATCGATTTTGGCTGGCGTGATTTTGTATTAAATTACATGAAAGGTTCTTGAAGTATTGTCTGGACTGAAAGGGATTGACTTAGTATAAATTTTGAGATTTATACGTAAAGTCCTTTTCTGCCACTAAGACACAAAGACACGAAGGATTCACCAAGTTTAATATATTGATATACAATGCTTTGTGCAGCTTGGTGTATTAGTGTCTTGGTGGCATATAAAATTTTTTGATTTATCAGCGGAGACTCAATTTTACAGCTAAATATTTACACTATGAAAAAACGCAGAGATTTTCACAGGAGTATCACCACCGGTGTTTCCGGTTTAATCAACACAATTGCAGTTGCGGGCGGGTCACCCCGGAATAATCTCAGATTATTTATGCTTCTATTGATTGTTTCAGGTTGTTTTCTATTTCCGTCGTGCAAGACACCAGACGATGGGACCGCAACCTCCCTTCCGCTCCTGGAAACCGGACAGGTTTTCCCCCTCCAGGATGAGCATACACACGGCTCCACCATTGTGGAACTTCCCAACGGCGACCTGCTCGCAGGCTGGTTTCAGGGCAGTGGGGAACGATGGGCCGATGATGTGCGGATCATGGGAGCGAGGAAGAAAAAGGGTACTGACCAATGGGGCAAACCATTTGTCCTCGCCGATCAGAAAGGCTTCCCTGACTGTAACCCGGTACTTTTCCTGGATGGAAATGACCGGTTATGGCTGATGTGGATGACTATCATCGCCAACCAGTGGGAAACTTCCCTGCTGATCTACCGGATCAGCGACGATTACATGGAGATGGACGGGGCACCCGAATGGAAATGGCAGGAAAACCTTCTGCTCAAACCAGGCGGAAGCACGGAGCGAGGCATTCAACCCGGCGATCCTTTTGTGGCCTCGGTAAAAACCCAGCTGGAGGATTATACAGCCTATATTGAATCAGATCCGGGAAAAGCCGTGTTCGCTGAGCGGTGGAAGGCGCATGCCGATCGTGTACTATCACTGGCAAAGGGGGAGAACATGATGCGTGCCGGAAGGATTTACGAGCTCGACGGACAGCAGGATGAAACACAGCTCGGATATCCATACTTCAGGAGAATGGGATGGCAAACGGCCAACAAGCCTTTTATCACGGAAGGAGGAAGGTTAATTGTTCCTCTTTATTCTGATGGCTTCAGTATTTCAATCATGGCCTATACCGATGACTGGGGTGAAAACTGGAAGTCCGGCACGCCGCTTGTGGGCAGCGGCAACATTCAGCCTGCCATAGCGCAAAAAAAATCGGGAGAACTGGTAGCCTACATGCGCGACAATGGATTCCCACCCAAACGCCTTCATCTCAGCAGTTCCGCAGATTTGGGGGAGAGCTGGTCGCCCGTGCGGGATTCGGATATTCCCAATTCCGGCACCTTGTGTGATATCGTGACGCTTGAAAACGGCAACTGGGTGCTGGTAAACAACGACACAGAGGAAGGCCGCGGCAGGCTGACGGTGATGCTGTCGGAAGATGAAGGGAAAACATGGCCATGGGTGAAGCGCCTGGCCGACGACAGCCTGACCCGGTCACATTACCCGGCGGTAATTGCCGGAAAAGATGGCCTGCTGCATGCAACCTGGTCATTTTTTCAGGAAGACAACCGGAAGAACATCCGGTACGCCATGTTCAATGAAGCCTGGATAAAAAGTGAGTAACCCGGGAAGCATGAATCAGCAATACCGTGGCTTTTCGCGACTGAATACGTTACAGCGCACCCAAATATTTGTAGCTACAGCGCACCCAAACATTTGCAGCAATGACATCACAATACAGCAAATGAGCTGCAGCGCACCTAAATATTTGTAGCCATGGCATCACAATGCAGTGCAGCGCACCCAAATATTTGTAGGTGCAGCGCACCGAAACCTCCTACACTTTTGCTGCTGACATGCAACCACGGGCCACCTGCACGCATTTCGGCAAATAGTTCCTATATTGCGACAGGATTAAGGATTACTGATG
>CAYMXK010000614.1:0-2352 GCA_964393915.1 uncultured Prolixibacteraceae bacterium | reverse complement strand
CATTTATAATCGTTCTTTGATTTTGAGATTTGAATTGACTTAAGGTTCATTTTTGCACTTTAAAAGTGTGAATTATGAATTCAGGCAAATATGTATTCCGTCAGATGTTGGATTTTGTGAACCAATACGAATTTAATAAATGTGTCAAACGCTATTCTGG
The DNA here is from genome assembly GCA_964393915.1 of uncultured Prolixibacteraceae bacterium. Lineage (GTDB taxonomy): Bacteria > Bacteroidota > Bacteroidia > Bacteroidales > Prolixibacteraceae > UBA1413. The sequence goes on along the minus strand of CAYMXK010000614.1, from coordinate 2,192 downwards.
CAATTATCGGGTACGTGATTTTAAATGCTGGAACCAGTTTGTACAACTTTTGTTCGGACAAATAACTTCGTTGGACTCGCTTCGTTCAATCTGCACCTGTTTGCAAGCACACCAAAGGCAGCTGTATCATCTGGGCGTAAAACAAAGCGTTGATCATACAACCTTTTCGCGCGCAAATGAGAATCGTGACTGGCGTATTTTTGCTGATTTTGGAGAATATCTCATTGGCTTGGTCCGCCCGCTCTACACTGACTTTCCTGTTCCCAATGTAAATATCAAGAATGAAGTTTTTGCCTTGGACTCAACGTCGATTTCAGTGAGTATAAACCTTTTTACCTGGGCAGAAGGAAAATACACCAGAGGAGCAGTTAAAGTGCATACTTTGCTCAGTTTGCGTGGCAGCATTCCTGAATTTGTTCTTGTTACCGACGGTAAATATCACGACAGTAATGTGCTTGATGTAATTGTCCCACAACTCGATGCAATCTACCTGATGGATAAGGCTTATGTCGACTTTGCTGCATTGTATCGCATGCAAATGGCAGGTGCTTTCTTTGTTACAAGGGCAAAATCACCTTTGAAATACGAGGTAACAGAACAGAACTTCAACATCGATCAAACCACCGGACTACGAACCGACAAAACAGTTGCGCTGACCGTGACAAAGTCAAAAAAACTTTACCCGGATCAATTGCGGTTGGTTGAGTATTATGATGCAGAAAAGGATTTGCTTCTCGTTTTTTTGAGTAATAATTTTGAAGTATCCGCTCTCGAAATTGCCAGGTTATATAAAAATCGCTGGCAAATCGAAATTTTTTTCAAGTGGATAAAACAGAACCTTGTCATCAAAAAACTATGGGGACATTCCCAGAATGCAGTCAAAACACATATTTGGACGGCTATTTGCACTTATCTGATAGTTGCATATATGAAACATGCTTTAAAAAGCAATTATTCAATTTACGAGATCATGCAAATTTTAAGCGTTTCTGCTTTCGACAAAACCCCTATCCGCGATTTGCTTACCATATCTCAAGTCAATCAAAATGTCAAAGAACTACAGTATAATTTATTTGATAATATGTTTTAAATTTTAACGCACCAGCAGTGATTAAAAAATAAAATGTTATGAAACAAACTGATACCAGTATCCAGCCGTAAAACTTTAGATTTGAAGGATTGTATAGTGCCAAAATTATATTCACTAATAAAAAGCACACCAGGAATACAATAAGAATTTTTAAAATAAGATTCCTATTTTTGATATTAACACTATTTATGCGCTTTGGCAAAAAAAGAAATAATACCGATATAGCTATTAAAAACAATGATGATAAATTTGATAAGCTCAACGGATCGCCATAAATAAAAACTATTAATGCGATAATAAGTATTCCGGCACTACCAGTTTTGAATAATCGATCTTTTTTCAAAAAGGCTAAAAAGAGTTGCCAGGGTTTCATAAACCACTAGTCCAATCAATCATTATTTTTTTTGTTGATTCTATTCTTATGGTAAAATAGATAACAATGCTATAAAATATGATTACTGTCAGGAAAAAAGCAAAAGATAAAAATATTACGTGGTTTGCGTTTTGATACATTAACAAAACTGTTAAAACACTAAAATAAACGAACAAAATACTTCCATATACAATTGTGTTTACCATATTTGAACGAATCACACCTGACAAAATATTATAAGGCTTAAACAAATCCTTTATAATTATATTCTTTTCATCGTTAATTATAATTTGAATGTATACGTTCTTTACAATTCGTATATGAACCTCATTTTCAGAAATAATTTCAAACTTGTAGTTATATTTTTTTAACTTACTTATCAAATTATTTATTTCACTTTTCATGATATTTTTTTTTAAAATTTATTAAAGAGAGTTCATATGATATGAACTCTCTTATTGAAGAAAAATCAAGATTGATGAATTTATCATTAAATGAGTTCAAGGCATTTAAGATAGTCATAATAAGACGCTGCGGTTAATGCTGATCCTAGTAAAACTCCAAATCCAGTTGGAATCGAAGCAAATGTGCCAATTAAACTGCCATACATTATAATGGCTTGTTTTGTACATCTGCCGCCATTTATGCTTTCCATATTTTCAATACTCAATTCTTTCATAATACAATGATTTAAACTTAAGTGGCCATTGCCCGGCCAATTGCTCCCCG
>CAYMXK010000613.1:0-2356 GCA_964393915.1 uncultured Prolixibacteraceae bacterium | reverse complement strand
GGAAAATGGATTTGTGGTTCATCTTATAAAAGTCAATTGGTAAAGCAAAAACGGGAAAATCCTTATGGACTGAATTAGCCACCTTTCAGAAGCGGGTTATTTCTCTTTTTTCTGATATACTCTGATATAATCAACCTCCATGGTCTGAGGAAATGCTTCTTCGTCGATCCCTTTCACGCTGCCCCACTCTCCGCCGACAGCCAGGTTCAGTATCAGGTAAAATGGTTTATCGTAGGGCCATTTCGAATTGCCTAATCCCTCGTTCTGGTAATCGAAAAAGAGACTGTCGTTCACGTAGGCTTTCAATGCCTCGGGTGTCCATTCGAGCATATACACCTGGAATTCCGTAGTAGCATCGGGCACCGAAATGGTTCCTGTTTTTTGGGTCCCGGCCTTCCACTGGTAATCTTTGGAGTGGGCAGACGCATGAATCACTCCCGGATCAAATCCCACATGTTCCATAATATCGATTTCCCCCACCTCCGGCCAGTTGGCATCGTTAAAGGACCAGCCCCCCGGCATCATCCAAACGGCAGGCCATGTGCCAACGGCATCCGGCACTTTAACGCGTGCCTCAATTTTGGCATACTTCCAGTCGGCATTTGAAATGAGCCGTACCGAAGTAAACTTTTTGCCCTGGTAATCTTCCCTTTGCGCGGTAATGTGCAAAATACCGTTCTTAACGCTTACATTCTCTTCCCGGGCTACTGTATACCACTGGGCTTCGTTGTTGCCCCATCCTGCTTCGTTTCCTTCGGTATCGTATTTCCATTTTGCAGAATCAGGTAGTCCGGTATAATCAAACTCATCGCTCCATACCAGTTCGTATTCGCCGGCATTACCGTTTGCCGGTGTGTTTTGTCTCGGTCCGCAGCCTGTGAAGACCAAACCGATTGCCAATGAAATAACTGCAAATTCTCTAATTTTGTACATTTTCATCATTTTAAAATTAAAAATTGACTATTCTCCGAAAAGTCTGTTTCTGCCACCAAGGCACCAAGGCACCAGGAAATAAAAAGATTATGATCCGGGCTCCTGATATACCCGTACGTATTCCACCTCCATGGTTTGAGGGAAGATCGCGTTGTCGATACCTTGTGCGCCACCCCAGGTCCCGCCAACTGCTATGTTGAGCAGCAGGAAAAATGGCTTGTCGAACGGCCATGTGCTGTCGTTTTTTATTGACGGGGCGTAGGTGTAGGTTACATTGCTGACATCATCGATATAAAACCTGATGTATTTTTCTGTCCAGATCATCCCGTAATTGTGGAATTGCTCTTCGGCGGTTTCAAGGTTCATGGTTTTGCCATTTACGGAATTTCCATAGCTTGATGGTGTATGAATGGTGGAGTGCACCTTGTTGGGCTGGTAACCCACATACTCCATGATGTCGATTTCGCCGCAGGCAGGCCAGCCCACACTCCCGATATTGCTGCCCAGCATCCAGATGGCAGGCCATATGCCGGTACCCGAAGGTAACTTTGCCCTGATCTCCATCCGGCCATAAGTGAATTCCTTTTTGTTCCGGGTGATCATCCTCGAGGAGGTATAAGATCCGGCCACTTTATTGTCGTTCACTTTGCGTGCAGTAATAATCAGCTTTCCATCTTTCACCTCAGAATTACTTCCGTTGGTATAATTTTGAAGCTCATTGTTGCCCCAGCCTGATGCCCCTGTTTCGAAGGTCCAGTTGTTTGTATTCACGGAATTTCCCGTAAACTCATCGCTCCAGGTGAGCAAAAGGTTGCCGGCATAGTCAGGGTCATCCTGCGCTATGGTAATATTCTGGGTTTTCGAAAACGTTTCACCGCTTTTTACTACCTGTAACTCGATGGTATATTGTCCGGAGAATGGGAAATACGCCTCCGCCTGTGTCTTGTTTTCGATGATTCTGTTCCGGTATTTCCACAAAAAGGAGGAGAAATTGCCGATAGAGGTATTAACCAGTTGAACGCTGTTGGGTTTCATTGGATTAATCTGGGCCGTGAAGGACAAAACCAGGTCTGACTGGGCAATATTTACCGTTTTCGTTGTGGTTTGTATTTCCCCTGTATAATTCTGGACTTTGAGTAAAACCTGATAATCGCCGGCCTGTGGATAATACATCTCAACAGGTTTGTTTTTATCGGTGGTGGTTAAAGTTTCCCCATTTCCGAAATCCCATTGCATGGAGTAGTATTCTCCTTCTGAAAGGTTAATGAATTTCACACGGTTACCCTCTGCCAATTCAAAGGAGAAATCAGCTTTGAACCCGCTCCCGTTATCCTTTTTGCAACCGGTTATTGTCGACAGGGCACCGAAGAATATCAGGATAATAAACAATTGCCTGGTTATTTTTATCATTTCTGACTTCATT
>CAYMXK010000612.1:0-2360 GCA_964393915.1 uncultured Prolixibacteraceae bacterium | reverse complement strand
ATTGGCATTTGGAAAGGTTTGACGAAAAGATGTTTCATCGGGGAATGAAGCTACGGCGATTTGTGCCGTGTTTGGGGCAACCGAAAGTGTCATGGCGATAAAACGGGTCTCTCCTGTTTCAGGGTCCGCTCCCCGGCCTTCGACATATTTTGGTTTGAGCGAACTGATAAATTCACCATCGTCTTTGTATTGTTTGGTTGTAATCTTAAACTGTTTTGCCACGTAATTGTCCCAGTAATAATCGCGATCCATTATGCCTGTGCCCGTGAAATGGTCGCTGTTGTAAGGAACAGCATAATAGAGAAAGACCCGGGCATTTCCTTTATTAACCAAAACGTAATCATTCTGAATGGTTGCCGTCCATCCATCATCAAAGTTTGAAGTTGAAAAAGTGAAATCTATGCTTTGCGAATCTGCAGGCTGATTTTTCTGTTCTGATTTTATACCCATTGATTGTTTGGTAGCCGCAGGTTCGTTTCTCTGAAGTTGGTTCTGCTGATTTTGAATTGTATGACCTGCGCCGAAAAGAAGTGAGCTCCCAAAATCTTCAAAAACAGCCTGATAAGCAACTGTATTTGAGATAAATACATTGCTCATTTTGATTTTGTTTTTTACCAGCGTGTTTAGTACCACTGCATGGTTTTGATTTTTATACTTAAAGGGAGCCACTCCGATTTTTGCAACCCAACCTTCTTTGTATTTTGATGTTGAAACCTCTGTAATAGCACCCGGATTGTAATTTGGATTCACCAGTTCTAACCATTCGTTATCAAAATCGGTATCCACATTCCCAGTGGCAGGCTGACTGGCATAAAGCAGTATTCGTGCATATTCGCCCTTTGAATCATTAACTTTGGTATAAGAAATAAAACCATTTCCTGATTCCTTTACCCAGCCTGCCGGTGGAGTGAACGAAACAATATCGAATTTCTCAATATTTTGGCCCTGGCTTATTGAACCGATTAATGATATGAACATCGTTAAATAAAAAAATTGCAGGTGTTTCATATTATATAATTCAAATTTTTATCTCAATATGATTGTTAATTTTTAAAGATATTTATCTCATTACCACGTGTATGTTTTTGGTATTCGTTAGAATGCTACACATTTCGATGTAACCCATGAAAATTTTAATGTGCATCAGAAACTCCTGGACAGTCAGCATCAGATGGGAAAAAGAAATCAGATATCTTTTCTTTGCCATCTAAGAAAGTTTTAATCTGCAAGTGTAGATTAAATTCATATTCTGACCTCATATTTTCATATGCTGAGACAGAGTTTAGATTTTTTAATTATTGCTCACAATTTAGATTCAGTCAATCAAGAGCTTATTTAATCCCTCAAAGTCTAAATTATTACTGAATTTCTCCCTTAATTCCCTTCTCCATTTATTTCTGGTTTCCCCGTTATCCCCTTCAGCTCTCAACTCAATAATTAAAAATTGTGGCACATCATCTTTAAGTTTGGGGTTCATATATTTGTCGTTGTAATAAACCAATTGGGTTTTTCCTTTTTCCATAAATTCTACCGCCGGACTCTCAGTATTCGATGGGATTAAAGGCAATAATTCATATACCGTTTTCGATAATTCTTCAGCACTGCTGTTTGTCAGATAATCATCCACAGCTTTTTGATATCTTTCCATTAATGATTCAAATCTGGTCAGGAAATTTTTTGAAGATTCATCTTCCGGGGCAATTTTTATCCATTTCTGCAACCGGTCTTTTTCTAAACTTATATATTCCTCCAACTCCTTTTGGAACTGGAGAATATACTCCTTTCGCTGAACAGGAATAAACAGGGGTACATCATCTTTTTTTACAATAAAATATAGTACACCTGCGCTTTCGGTATCATTTCCCCGATAATCAGCCGCATAATAGTCAGTCCCCTTTATCTCACTTTTATAAGCCGGAATCGTGTAAACTGTTTTGCCCGATATGGTATAGGTTTCATCACCATTTGCATGAAATTTTTTATCGTTGTCACCCGGGCCAGCCTGTGGCGGAGATACTCCCGATAAAAACCATGTGCCGGGAAAACTGTTTACTTCAACAGTAAGCCAGACGTTGGTTGATTCAATCTCTTCAGGTAGGTTATTTTCGCAATAAAAATTAAAAAATCCTACACTCAAGAAATATCCGAAAGGCAATTCCTGTCCGAAATTGGCAAAGGGAAACTGCATATCATAACTGGCATTGCAACCTATCGGATTTGGATAAGCCTGCTTTAAAGTACCTAGAATCTGGTCCAGTACCCGTTTCGCATTTGCCTTATCGTACTTCGCTGCATTTGCCTTATAGTTAAAAGGAGGATTATAATAATTATTAACCTCCTTCCATTTGCCTTGAACTTTG
>CAYMXK010000611.1:0-2362 GCA_964393915.1 uncultured Prolixibacteraceae bacterium | reverse complement strand
GGGACAATTGTGGTTCAGGTCACCACTGGTATCGCTGAGGATATGATTAAACCCGAACTATTGGTTTACCCCAATCCTTCGGATGGTAGATTCCTGTTGGAATACAATGGTTTACAACAATCAGGAATATCAAATCTGGAAGTTTACAGTATTCGGGGTGAAAAACTTTACGAATCAGTTATTGTGGGTTCCATTTCGGAAATTGATTTGGGCGGCATGGCTAACGGGATTTATGTTTTGAGAATTAATGACAATCAGAAAGTTTTAACTGAGAAAACCATAATTAAAAGGTAGCATATAATTTTTCCTTTTTCAGGATATTGTTGAATCGGGTAAGTGAAATATACCTGTCGGCCAGCAGCCTGCCCTTGAATATCAGGTTGAAGGTGGTATAAAGGGACGGTGCATTTTGGGCCTGTTGCGCTGTTGTCAGTTCAGTTACCTTGATGTTGAGTCTATCAACCAATCCTGTTCCGATAACTTCTTCAACCATTCGCGAAACCCAGGGACATTGTTTCGTGTAAACGATATGCATGCCTTGAAATTGATCTGTTGGGCTTTGGTTTAACCTGACTTCAGGGTTATCATCTTTTGCAAAAGAATGTGCAAGCAACTCGTTGCCGGCATTATCAGCTTCAACTACATGGAAGCCGTTTTTCAGGAAAATGCTGCTGTTGGCCATAAATGCCCCTTTGCTGGCTAACACTGCAACCCCTTTTAAACTGTTCTGCCGTGCATCTTCAATGCAGCTATCAATAAGTATCTTCCCAAATCCTCTGTTTTTATTTTCGTTGGGATATACATAGAGGCAATGGATGAACATATATTCCGGAGCTTTCACAGCCCGCCAGACAAATTCACCAGGGATGTATTCGATAAAACCGGCTGCCCGTTTATTTTCGTGAACATACAACAGTTTAATTCTTAAACCCTCATCAAATCGCTGTCTGATCCAATCCATTTTTTGCCCGAAATATTGATTCTTCGGATTTATAAAACAAACAACTTCGGGATACTCAGACAGATTCCCGATATTGATGCTAACTAAACGGACATTCTCACTCATGTTTTTTCAATCTCAGCTACAATCACTACATAATTTTTCCCATATTTTTTGGCACATTTGGGGCAGGTGGTGTACCACATATAATATTTCCCGGGTTTGTAGTTTTGTGATGTACACCATTTTCCGAAGTCTTTGTGCCAGTTGCCTGTCTCTTTGTATGGGCCTTCATAAACTTTGCTGACAAAGGTTCCGCTCATGGTGGTGTTTTGGGTTCCAAGAATTTCAATATCCACGGCAATGTAAATGTCCATGTTCCATTTGGAAGTATGGTCCGACAACATAAGGTAATCGGGCACCGAACCACCGGCTTCCTTGATCAGTTTGTCGGTGCGGCGCATCACAGCCCCGAAATTCATTGGCATAAAAAACAGGGTAAAAACAGAGTCTTTGATAAAATTTTTATCCGTCCAGGTATGAATTTTACCGTCCCATTGTGCGGGGTCAAAGGGCGGACAGCAGATGGCTTCCTGAATTGGTTCCATTATGTTTATTTCTTAGGTTTTTCAATGATTTTTACTCTCATCCGGAGAAAGATGATTCAAAGTTAAGGAGAAAAACCATAATGTGTTCTGATAATAGGAACTTTCAATGTTGAAATTGTTGGGGGAAATTTATTCCGGTTTGGCCCCGATTAGAAAATCAGCTATTTATTCTTTTCCTGACCTTTTGCCACGATCCGGTTATCAGGAAACTTTCGTCCATAAAGGATACCATTTCCACAAACCGTTTAAAAGGTACGGCAAAGGTTAACAGGTTTTCCTGCACATACGGCCGTGCAGAAACATCGAACATCCCGATAACGGCGGCGGGCTTTTCTTTCATTCCCTCCAGTAGGGGGTACTGCACAATGGAGGCACATCCGGCCCCAAAAGGGGCAATGTTGCCATGCATATCCTCACGATCGTAACCAGACAAAGTAAATAGCCCTGACAAAACATCGGGGGTGGCAAAGAATATAACCACTTCAGGTTCATCTTCTCCAGTCAACTTATCCCAGCGTTTGAATACAATTTTGGATGCTTTGGCCGGGACCCAGGGCGCGTTTTGTAAAAACTTTTTAACCAGTTCGGGCGATTGCAGGTAGCGCTCCCCTTCCATTTCTGCGTTTCCGCAGGAAAGGAAATACTCAAAACCCGGACGTAGTTTGTTGGAAAACCCAAGGTATTTCTTTCCACCTCCACACGAAACTGCCTCCTGGTTAAAAGCAAGCGACCGGCCGTTTCTCACTTTAGCCAGTTCGCCGATAAAACAACCTTTCTTTTCGGCTTTTCCCGGCAGTTCTGCATCGCCTTCTTT
>CAYMXK010000610.1:0-2370 GCA_964393915.1 uncultured Prolixibacteraceae bacterium | reverse complement strand
AAACGCTCCGACGATGCCTACACCCCCGGGGGCAAGGCCGGCGCCCGTCCCGATTATGCCACCATCGTCTACTCTCAGATCATCAGGAAACTATACCCTGACGTACCGCTGGTTATCGGAGGCATTGAGGCCTCCCTCAGGCGCGTTACGCATTACGATTACTGGTCAGACAGGCTTATGCCATCGATACTGGTTGATTCCGGCGCAGATTTGCTCTTTTACGGAATGGCCGAAAAATCACTCTCAGAATTTGTGCAACTGGTGCAGCGGGGAGTTGCCGTAAATAAACTCACCAATATTCCGCAAACCTCCTTTCTCGTGCCAAAGGATGAGCCTTATGCCACCTTAAAAAAATGGGACGAGCTGGAGCTGGCCTCCCACGAAGCTTGCCTCGCCGACAAAAAGACATACTCCCGCAACTTTATGCACATCGAGGAAGAGTCGAACAAGATGGAAGCCAAAAAGCTGATTCAGCGCATAGGCAACCAAAAGGTGGTGATCAACCCTCCCTGGCCTGCAATGACCGAAAAGGAAGTGGACCGTGTTTACGATCTTCCCTACACCCGGCTGCCGCATCCGCGATACGAGGGGAAAGGCGCTATACCTGCCTACGAAATGATACGGCACTCCATCAATATCCACAGAGGATGCTTTGGCGGTTGCACCTTCTGCACCATATCGGCACATCAGGGCAAATTCATTGCCAGCCGCAGTGAGGCCTCCGTACTGAAGGAGGTGGAGCAGGTCACGCAAATGCCCGATTACAAGGGATATATCTCAGACCTGGGCGGGCCGTCGGCCAATATGTACAAAATGAAAGGTATTCACGAAGAGATTTGCCGTAAATGCAAAAGGCCCTCGTGCATCTTCCCCACCATCTGCAAGAACCTCGACACCAACCACCAGCCCATGCTCGATCTGTACAGTAAAGTGAGAAGCCATCCGAAGGTTAAGAAAGCCTTTGTGGGCAGCGGGATCCGTTACGACATGATTCTTGAAAAAACCGGCCGGGAGGAAACCGACAAGGCCAACAGCAAATACCTTCGCGAGATTATCAAACACCACGTTTCAGGGCGACTGAAGGTAGCTCCCGAGCATACCTCCGACGAAGTGCTTAAATTCATGCGCAAACCACCTTTCAGGTTATTTGAAAAACTCAACAATGAATTTAACAGGATCAATGACGAGGAGCACCTTAAACAACAACTGATTCCCTATTTTATAAGCAGCCACCCGGGAAGCAAATCCGAAGACATGGCAGACCTGGCGATCAAGACAAAGAATATGAATTTCAAACTCGAGCAGGTGCAGGACTTCACCCCTACCCCCATGACCCTCGCAACTGAAATTTATTACTCCGGATACCATCCCTATACCATGGAGAAGGTCTATACTGCCCGCAATACGGAAGAAAAGCAGAACCAGCGGAAATTTTTCTTCTGGTACAAGAGGGAATTCCGCCGCTCCATTGTGAATGAACTAAGGGCCCTCGGACGGGGTGACCTGACCGGGAAACTCTTTGATTTTAAGGGCGATTTTTTTGATAATAATCTGCCGGAAAAAAAATCCACCCAGCAACTTCCAAAAAAACCGGGCTTCATAAAGCCTAAAAGACAAAAGCAATGAATAAAATTAAAACTTCTATCCTTGCAGTTATCCTCCTCACCCTTGTTTCCTGTGCGGAGCTGATGCAGGTCGTAAGTACATCAACGGACCTGCCCCTGACCAATACTGAGATTATCGCAGGCCTTAAGCAGGCCCTTGCGATTGGTACCGACTCCACTGTAGCGCGGATATCGAAAACAGATGGCTACTTTCGTGACGAACTGATTAAGATCCTGCTTCCACCGGAGGCGGAGGTTATTACAAGAAATCTGTCAAGGATTCCGGGTGGTGAGAAACTGGTCAGCGATGTGGTCCTGCGCATCAACAGGGCTGCTGAAGACGCCGCCAAAGAGGCCGCACCCATTTTCATCGGAAGCATCACCGGCATGACCATTACCGATGGATTGCAAATTCTCAGGGGAGGTGATTATGCCGCAACCGAATACCTGAAAAGAACCACTTCGGAGCAGCTTTTCAATCTCTACCAGCCTAAGATCCAGACTTCCATCGACAAGAAGCTGATCGGCAACATCTCCACTTCGGAAAGTTGGAACACCCTCACCGGGGAATGGAACAGGATCGCGAATTCACTGATCGGCCAGGCCGCCGGGTTCACCCCTGTCAACGTCAAACTCGATGAATACCTCACGCGGAAAGCCCTCGATGGCCTCTTCCTGAAGATCGGCGAAGAAGAAAAGAAGATCCGCACCGACCCTGGGGCGCGGGTCACCGATCTGTTGAAACGCGTCTTTGGATAGTAAAGAC
>CAYMXK010000609.1:0-2381 GCA_964393915.1 uncultured Prolixibacteraceae bacterium | reverse complement strand
GTCAAGGTCATCAAGACCATAATAATTGCAGAGCATTTGTTTTGGCTCCACGGTAAATTTAAACGACCATGGCACATAGGGTGGTTTCCTGTGATCGAGTACTAACTTTATGATCTCCCTTTTCCCCACGATGAAATATTTTAATGGTCTCCTTCGGGCAGGGTTTCAACAGGCACATTGGGTATTATCCAGACATTCCTGAACCGGACCAGTGCCAGGTGGTCCTGAAGCATTATCGGACCTGGTTCAATGCCTTCTGGAAAGCCAACGCCGGTTTTTGCAGTGACAATCACATTGTTGTGAATCACCACATTGTTGTGAAGCACTGTGATCCGGGCATTTTCCAGTTTCTTTTCAGGATCTGCAGGATCGAACCGTGCGGCGCGAAAAATGATATCATACATCTCCCACTCTCCCTTTGGTTTACCCACGTTTACATCGGGTATCTTTTGCCGGTACAGAGATCCACCCATTCCCGGCTGTACTTCAGCATTGACCAGATTATTTATCTGCAACTCGTACCTTTTCTGAATATACACACCACTGTTGGTATTTTCATTCTGAGGAAGCTGAAATTCAAGGTGCATCTGAAAATCGCTGAACAATTGCCTGGTCGCTATTCCCTGAATCCGGTCACAACCCCATGTTGAATCAGGAACTACTTCCATTACACCGTCAACTATCTTCCAGCGTACTTCTCCCCCGTCACAATTGGTCCATTGTGAATAATCCGTTCCGTCAAACAATACCAAAGCACCCTCCGGGGCGGTAGAATACACATAGTTAATGATGGGTTCCGGCTCGTTACAGGCTGAAAACAAACTCAGCGACAAAATTGCAATACTTAAAATTTTATGGTACATGATGTAAATTTTTATTGATTAAACCTGATCTCTGATTACATATGGCTCTCTGTACTCCCGGGAGACATATTTGTTGGCCTCCTTCGAATAATTTCCGGTAAATCTTTCCGTCCTGGAATCCATATTCAGCCAGGGACCGAGAACTACCGGCAGCTTTTTAACATCCAGACCGTTAGAACCCAGATGTTGTTTAACTCTCTCAAGGGCATCCAGAACTTCAAAGTCTTTTCTGAAAACATCATTCACTTCGGCGAACGAAGCTTCTTTTCCCACCCTGTAAGAAATGTTGCCCATATGGCATAGTGCTGCAGACAGGTGCCCTTCTATTATCGGAGTTTTAATATCTTCCTCTTTTCTGCTCCTCACTGCCTTTAAAAAATTCAGAACTGAGTTGACCCTTTCCCCTTCGAACTCTTTAATTACTCTTCCATCGTTATCATAGGCAATTTGTTTTCCCATGTCAACAAATCCATGTTCACAAACGATAATATTTGAAGTGTTGGGGCTTTTACTGTTCCATTCATAGAAAAGCTTCACCCCTTTTTTAGTAGTTGCTGCAAACGAATCCATCACAGGATCATCGGTGCTTTTTGAGAATCCCCTTACTTCAAAAAGAATGGGCGCTTTTTTATAATCATACAGAGTTATACTTGTATTGGGCGTTTCCCCATCGTCCTCATAGCCAAATCTTCCGCCAAAAGAAATTACCCGCGATGGCAAATCCTGCTGACCCAGCACCCACCGGCAAAGATCAAGGTGATGCGGGCCATTGTTTCCTATTTCACCATTGCCGAAGTCCCATTGCCAGTGCCAGTCATAATGCAGGTTCACACGGGGTAATGGTCCGATTGGTGCAGGCCCGCAATAGAGGTCATAATCAATGCTGGCTGGGATAATCCCTCCTGATCCTCCCGCCTTTCCCATACTTTCACGACGTTTATACACCCATGAATGACACAATTCAATTTTCCCCAGGGCACCGCTTTGAATGTATTTAACGGCTTCTTCGAGCTTTTGGTTTGAACGCAGATCATGATCAGCCTGAACTACCCTTCCATATTTTTTGGCAGCTTCAACCATTTTCCTCCCTTCCCAGATGTTGTGGGAGACAGGTTTTTCCACGCACACATCTTTTCCGGCCTGACATGCCCATACGGTGGCAAGTGCATGCCAATGATTCGGTGTAGCTACTGAGATGGCATCTATTTCCTTGTTCTCGAGCATTTTCCTGATGTCTTTATAGGTTTTGGCCGGTTTGGCCCCTTTTTCAGACATTATTTTGGTACATCTGCCAAGGCTCTCATCATCAGGATCGCACAAAGCAATTACCCGGACATTTGGATAATTCAGGTAGGAATCTTCGAGGTGTGCCCACGATCCATGGTTACGACAACCCACTACCCCGACATTAATGGTCTCATTCGCGCCGGAAACACGTGACCAGTCTGCTGCGGTAGTATACCTCGAAGCCATCCCAAGACCTAATCCTGCAAGGGCTGAGGTTCTGATAAAATTTCT
>CAYMXK010000608.1:0-2418 GCA_964393915.1 uncultured Prolixibacteraceae bacterium | reverse complement strand
TAGAAATCATACACAAAAGATACCCGGTCATCCCAAAGGCCCAAGTCCAATCCGAAGTCGAACTGCGCGGTAGTCTCCCATCCCAAATTATTATTTTGAAGTGAGGTGATGGCTGCACCGGGAACCAATGTATTTCCAAACGCAGCATTGATTGTATTATTTACCAGAGCATAAGAGGTGTAATTACCGATGTTATTATTACCGGTGATACCGTAGCTTGCTCTTAGTTTGGTGAATGAAATAGTGGGATTGTCCGCTAAGAAACCTTCATCTGACAAGACCCAACCGATGGAAGTTGATGGAAAAATACCCCATCTATTATCCGCACCAAATCGGGATGATCCATCTCCTCTGACAGAGGCAGTAAAAAGGTATTTGCTTTTGAAATTATATGTCAATCTGGAAAATATGGAGGTCAAAGTCCATTCCTCCACACCACTGATAGTTCCACCACGATTTATATTCAAGGCACCTTGGATGGTTGGAAGACGATCATCAGCATAGGTATCTGCCTGCACACGGGTTCGGTCTCTTCTGAATTGTTGATTGGCAAATCCCCCTAATACTTGAAAGGAATGATCTCCGATTTTCTTGTCATAGGTGGCAATATTCTCATTCAACCAAGAAAAGTCTTCAATATCATCCCGAACAGAAACTGCTATAGTTGGAATTGCTACGTTGATCGCTGAAGTGGCAGTAGAAGGGTTAAAAGAGAAAAACCTTGAATTCCTGATTTCCGCATTAAAAGTGGATTTTATCGATAAGCCTTTAATTGGCTTCCATTCAGCATAGGTATTTGCCAAGACACTCACCACCAAGGTCTCATTGGTGATTTCATCAGCTGATCTCAGCCAGTTTGGATAGGCGAAGATATTCCCGGTATTAGCAGGGAATCGGTTGAAAAAAGTCAAGTCCCCGGATTCATCATATATTGGCATCACAGGCCAGGTATGTAGGGCATTGAACAAGATCCCTGTGCCACGCGAACCGTCAGTTCGTGGCGTATTGTCCTTGACATAGTTCGGTGCCACATTCACCCCGATATTTACCTTATTGGATACCGCGTAATCCGTATTCATTCTCAATGAATAGCGCTGGTAATCCGTATTTCGTACGACCCCTTTTTGATCAAAAACTCCTGCTATGATTGCCGTATTTACTTTTTCTTTATTAGAGGTAACGGTGAGGTTGTAGCTGGTAATCGGTGCGGTTTCAAGCATTGCGCCATACCAGTCATTGGTTTTACCGCGATACTGCGCAGGGTTTTGAAATACATCAGGAACAGGCTGCTTTGCGTCCTCATAGTATTCTTTCTTAAACTGAGCAAATTCTTCTGCATTCATCATTTCAAGTCTTCCCCTTTCCGGTACTTGCTGAAAACCGGTAAACACATTGAAATCGACATTGGTCACACCTACTTTACCTTTTTTGGTAGTGATCAATACTACGCCGTTGGCAGCTCTGGAGCCATAAAGAGAAGTTGAAGCCGCATCTTTCAATACTGAAATATCCTCTATTTCATCCGGGTTGATGGCATTGATATCACCTGTGATCGGAAATCCATCCACTACATAAAGTGGCGCACTTCCTCCTGAAACAGACAATTGACCCCTGATTCGAACATTCATCCCCTGACCAGGTCGGCCAGTAGTCTGATTGATTTGCACACCGGCAAGTCGCCCCTGGAGTTTTTGTGCCAAAGAAGAAACCGGTAAATCAGCCAATTCTTTTCCATTGACAGATTGAATTGCCCCGGTTACCTCCTTTTTGATTTGACTACCGTATCCCACCACCACTACTTCCGACAGATCAGAGGTTGAAAGATCAAGGGACACATTGTAAACCGTCTGGCCACCGACCACAGCTACTTCTTTGGAAGTATAGCCTACAAAGCTTACCACCAATATCTCGCCTGCTGCCGCTTCAATGGAAAAACTCCCATCAATATCAGTGACCGTTCCTCTCTGTGTGCCCTTTACGATTACTAAAGCACCCGGCACAGGCTCACCGACAGATGAGATTACTCCCCGGACAGACTGCGTCTGCCCAAAACTCGTTACGCTTATGCAAAACATAAGCAACAAAAATCCGAATAGCCGGATTTTCATCTTAGATAGATAATGGTTATTCATACAGGTGGGTTTTATTGAATAGAAAATATTTCCCTCTAATAACCGCATATAAATAAAAGCCCCTATCCTGCCCTATCATGTAAAAACCTCTAAAAATCAGCATTTTAATACAGGACAGTACAGGATACCTAGCCCTAAAAAGTCTTACTCACAAACTATCCGAAGCTAAAATTAATCAGTATAGTAAAATCCAATTATGGCAGGATGCCACAGGATAGTATTTGTTTTTTTTAGGTTCTACCCTTAAGTTAGTGGGGATATAAGTCTAATCCACCATGAAAGAATA
>CAYMXK010000607.1:0-2436 GCA_964393915.1 uncultured Prolixibacteraceae bacterium | reverse complement strand
AAAAAAATAACGATATGAAATTCTTAGTAGTAGATGATGAAAAAGATGTCGAAATGCTATTCCGGCAAAGATTCAGAAAAGAAATACGCAGCGGACAACTAAAACTCGAGTTTGCATTTTCAGGTGAGGAAGCGCTCAATTTACTGAGAAGCCACCAACCTCCGGAGGTTATGTATATTTTCTCAGACATAAATATGCCCGGAATGACCGGCCTTGAATTACTGGAGAAGGTAAAATATGAGTTTCCAAAGATTCATGTCAGTATGATATCTGCCTATGGTGACGCTGAAAACCATAACCGGGCGATAAATTCCGGGGCAAAGGAATTTTTTACAAAACCAATTGATTTTGATTCGCTCAGAAATGAGTTACAGCAAATGCTGAATTTCCAGTCATAAGAGCTTGTTTCAGAGTAAAACTATTTATCAAATGCAAAAAGTGAAAAATCAGCTGCACGCAGCCCGAAAGGTTTACGAAACCTATTGGGACAGCTACATCCGGGGAGATGCAGAAGCTTTTGCCGCCACGTTGGATGACACCTTTGAGATGATTGGTACTTCAGAAACTGAAGTATGTCACACCAAAGAGGATGGTATCCGGTTTATGAGGGCGCAAATTCAGGAGGTGGTTGGGAAGGCGGAGTTGAGAAACCGGCAAATCGATGTGGTGCCGGTTGATGCCTTGATGCTTGTCAGCGAGCAGTGTGATATTTATATACTTATTGATCAGGACTGGAATTTCTACTCAAAACTGCGGATATCATCACTTCTCAGAGAAACCGATGAGGGCTGGAAGGTGGTGCAGCAACACGGCTCATTGCCCGATATGCGGGTACAGGAAGGTGAAACGTTAGCCATCGAAAAAATCGGCAAAGAGAACCTTGAACTACGTGATGCTGTAAAAAGAGCAACAACAGAACTTGAATATAAAAACCGGGAATTACAGATCGAAGCGGCAGTAGAAAGGGTTCGTGCGAAATCAATGGGAATGTACCAAACCAGCGATTTATATGAAGTTAATGAGGAAGTACTTAACCAATTATATAAGCTTAAGGTAGCTGGATTAACAGGTGTAAGTATTTACCATGTTGATGAATGTGATATTGTAACAATCTGGGATCTTTCAAGCCCGGGAAACATGAGTATTCCCAATAGCTATTCCATAAAATATGATGCAAAAAAATACCCAATTATGGGTGAATGGGTAGAAATTTGGAAATCATCAAATCAGGACTATTTCGTTTTCGATTTTCCAAAAGAAAAATTGATAAAGGCCATTGAAGAATTCAAAGAAATACATCCTGAAATGGCAACTAATTTTAAAAATGCAATAGAATCAGGGAAGTTAAAACATCAGTGGAGTCCTGCAGGAAGGCTGTCGGATGGATTGTTATCAATTGACCTCATGAATCCTCCTTCCGAAGACACCAAAACCATTGTAATGAAAATGGCCGGTGCATTTAACATGGCTTATCAGCGTTTCCTCGACCTTCAAAAAGCGGAAGCACAGGCGCGGGAAGCAATAAAACAGGCATCACTCGACAGGGTTCGTGGCGAAATTGCCAGCATGCGCACCAAAGACGATCTTGACCGGATTACACCTTTAATCTGGAAAGAGTTGAACGCGCTGGGAGTTCCGTTTATCCGCTGCGGAGTTTTTATCATAGACGATGAAACTCAAAATATCCACACATTCTTATCAACCCCAACCGGAGCATCAATTGCAGCGTTTCATTTACCTTATGATACCCCCGGCAATTTTGCCGAAATTGTCAGCCATTGGAGACTGAAGCAGAATTACATCCATCACTGGGGAGAAACAGAATTTCAAAATCTGGCCGAAGTTCTTTTAAAAAACGGTTCCATTTTAACCAGAGAGCAATATTTGAGCAGTATGCCGAAGGAGGGAATTCACCTCAACTTTCTGCCTTTTCTGCAAGGTATGTTATACGTTGGAAATATTGCACCATTAACCCATGAAGACCTTTTAATGGTACAATCGCTCGCCAGTGCGTTCTCAACTGCTTATGCCCGTTACGAAGATTTCAGGCAATTGGAAGAGGCAAAAAATCAAATCGAAAAAACATTCACCGAACTGAAAGCAGCGCAGGCCCAGCTAATACAGGCCGAAAAAATGGCCTCCCTCGGAGAACTCACTGCCGGAATTGCGCATGAAATTCAAAACCCGCTCAACTTTGTCAACAACTTTTCGGAAATCAGCACCGAACTGGTTGAAGAATTAAAAAGTGAAAAGTCAAAAGGCAAAAGTGAAAGGGATGAAGCATTGGAGGATGAAACACTCAATGACATTTCCCAGAATCTCAAAAAAATCACCCACCATGGCAAACGTGCGGCAGATATAGTCAAAGGAATGTTACAACATTCGCGAACCAGCAGCGGAGTAAAAGAGCAAACCGATATCAACGAGCTTGCCGAT
>CAYMXK010000606.1:0-2447 GCA_964393915.1 uncultured Prolixibacteraceae bacterium | reverse complement strand
CCCACGCATCATGTCCCCACGCATCATGTCCCCACGGATCATGTCCCCACGCATCATCCCAGGCATTACCTCACAACCTTAACCGATTCGCCTGATCCATCCGTGGTGATTGCCTGCACGATATACACCAATGCCGATGATCCCACGGTGTCGAGCATCGCCACACTGCCGTACACCTCGACCTCGCTGATTCTACGGCCCATGATGTCGTACAATCTGACCAGCCGGGTTTTCTCCGGAAGGTTCATTACGGCAATCCTGTTGCTGCTGCGGTCATAAAAGGCTGTAAATGCATTGTCCCTTACTGGCTTTTCCTTTTCCGCAATATGTGTCGTTAACGGTACCATTTTTACATCATCTACATAAATGGTTAGGGCTTTCTCCTGGAAAATCTCCGATCCGGTCCTTTCAGGCGATATAAGCAAATACCCTGATGCTGTATAGTTAAAGTTGGAAAGGTTGAGCTTCCCGACCTCAAACTGGGCTGTTCTCCACTTTGCAGTCGAATAGCCGTAAGTACTCTCGTAAGGGTCGGTAAAATCGGCCAAAAGAAAATTGCTGCTGCCGTTTCCGTCGTATATCCGGATGCCGGTTTTGCCCGGGGCATCTTTGTAATACTTAAATTCCACGACCGAATTTGCATTTACCCGCAGATCGTAACCGTATGCCTGTGCTCCGCGATAGGTCACGGTACCGGCGTTGGTAGAAGTAATGTATCCGGAATCGTCCTGACGTCTAATCATAAGAACCTTGTCGCTCGTATTTATTCCTGATTTGAAGGGGTTTTCAACAACCTCTCCCACAACAGCTTTCATTGTCCCGTCAGATGCAGGGTTCATCCTCCACGAAACAAATCCGCTTGAAAGGGAACCTGTTTCAAAGGTTTCAAAATCCTCGTTCAGTTGCTGTCCGGTGGAACTCAGGTCCAAACCGTTCAGAAGAGGATCGCCGGCCGGCAACATTTTTACACTGATTTCCCTGGACTCTCCGGCAGGAATGGTGAATTCAAAACCGGTGAAAAAGGTGCCAGCATTGTTCTCTTCATAACTATTGGCAGGCTTTGTGGACCAGGCTTTTGCAACAACCTCCACCTGTCCTTCAAAAACCAGGTAGAGGACTTTGTTTGATTGGGTCAGGCGGATGATCCTTTCGCTCACTTTCTGCGGAACAGCTTGCGTGAGGAGGTTCCACCGCACGGTGAGGGGGGTGGATGAAGCCTGTATGTTGTCACTAATTTCGACGTACCTGTTTTCGATAATCGCTGCAGTGCGATAACAATGGCTGACACTGTTCTGGTATACCGGGGTCAGGTTGAGCCTGACCGACATCCGTTCAGGGGTGTTTATAAGGTCCTCCACCGGGCAATATCCGGAAACAAGCTGTTTGGCGCCATTAAAAGTCAGGGTGTTGTGGGCCATATTGTTATAGCGGAAAACATCCCACCGGGTTGAATTCTGGCCCATATTCCAAAGGTCGACACCGTTCGACTCGAGGCTGTTGTAGCTGCTCATGCCGAAATCCATAGCCCATCTGACATCCATTGCATCCATCACGAACGATCCGATATCCATGTGACCATGATTGGCGGAAGGCGTGCCTCCCTTTACTCCAAGATAGATGTCGTCTGCTCCCCAGCCTGTCCGCATGGCTGCAACAGAGCTCTTCCCAAGTGCCTGGTAGGTTTTTTCTTCAGGCGCTGCCATATTATCGAAGGAGACTTTTGATGACCAGATTAGCAGGAATGGCAGGAGGCGGTTGTTAGTCAGCCCTGTGGGGTTATTTTCCAGCATAAAGGAGAGTTTATTCATTTCATTGTGTACGGCAGATGGGTCACCTGACAAGGATGCAAGCCAGAACATGGCAGGAAGGACGCCCACTCCGGATCCATTATCGGCAAAATTAAACGGCTGGGGAAGGACCGGCTTCAGGGAGCCACTGATGAATTGTTTTGTGGCAGTGCCCTGCATGTGGTTCACGAAATGGACCGTACCAGCGAACCCTTCTGCATCCGGCAAGTCCCTGTCGGTCCCCCACATTCTTTGCAGCAGGTCAATAAACAGAACATTGAAGGACGTGCCATAATCCCAGTAACCCAGCCCTTCGGGGTAAGCTCCGTTGTATTTATACACGCCCATAGGTATCTTTATGGAATTCACTGCCCTGTCGATCAAAGGCTGGTAATACGCGGGATTTTCGTCATATACTGCTGCCACCCCTGCGGAAATACCGGCATTGCAAACCTGGTTCCAGTTGTTGTCGCTGGTCATCCACCACTGACTGCTTTTGGCGCCGGTGGTTTGTTCTATGCCCTTTGCCTTTATGGCAGTGGCTATAGTTGAGCGGGATTGGGCAGTCAGGAAACTATACAGCCAGTCGTAGCCAATTGCCAAAGCCAGGGTCATCTCCCCGACATCCAGAAAATGAGATGGATTCCAGTCTGAAAAGGC
>CAYMXK010000605.1:0-2448 GCA_964393915.1 uncultured Prolixibacteraceae bacterium | reverse complement strand
GGGGACCCCAATTTAATGTGGCACCTTTGTTCACACCGGCATTTAAACCCGGAGCCCAGTTGTAAGAGTATTGTTTGGCATACTCATTATATGTAAGGTTTTGCGTAGGGTTGTTGGCAAGCCACCTTTTATAGGTAAACTCGTCGCCATTGCTACCGCCGCCATATTCATTCTGCACATTCGCAAAATTATTTGGCTGGACAAACTCAGTAGAGTTACTGAATGTTACACCGAAACCTTTTTGTAATCTTTTACCAGATTTTGTTGTGATAAGGATAACCCCGTTGGTGGCACGGCTGCCATACAATGCGGAAGCGTTCGCCCCTTTCAGCACAGTGATGGATTCAATATTATTTGGATCCAGGTCGGCGGGAGAATCACCCCAGTCGGGTGTATTGCCTGCAGCACCAATGTTTTGTGTCCGGTTATCGAGGGGCGTACCATCCACAACAATCAACGGCCTGTTGCCTGCAAATGAAGCCTGCCCTCTGATGGTAATGCGCGAAGAAGAACCGACGGTACTACCACCGCTGGTAATCTGCAACCCGGCAACTTTACCCGAAAGCGTGTTAAGAATGTTCGGGTCTCTTGCTTCCAGCAAATCATCCCCGGAAAGCGACTGAACCGCATAACCCAGGGTTTTCTTCTCCCTGGTAATACCAAGAGCAGTTACTACTACCTCATCAATTCCTAAAGATTCTGATTCAAGTACAAAATCGTAAACATTAGAATTTGTTATAGGTACTTCAACTGTTTTCATCCCAACAAATGAAGCAACAAGTGTTCCTCCACCCGTTACTTCCAAAGTGAATTTACCATTCACATCAGTGGTAACCCCAATAGTAGTTCCTTTAACAGAAATCGTCACAGGCACCAGTGCCTCTCCGGTCTCGGCAGAGGTAACTGTCCCGCTCAATGTTCTTCTTTGCGAAAATACACTCAGCGTGGTAACCAAGACCATTAAAATTAAAAATAGTGTCCTTTTCATAAACTTAATTTTAAAGATTTAAAAATTAAAAATATTCTTTAGCAGGTGCATGAGAATTATATTTTCAATAGCTGTCTCTCACGAGTTCAATCATTTCACTTTCACTTGCCACTCTTGGATTCCCTTGATAATCAGGCAACACCATGCATTGAACTGCCAATTTAGGAATTTCATCTTCCGGCATTCCGGCATCACTCAGCTTTTTATTCAACTTTATGGATTTCAGAAACCTGGTAATCTCTTCAGGAGATTGTGATGCAGCTTCCCTGTCGGAAACAGCATTCAGTCCGGGGTTTAAAATTCTGGCCAATCTCGAAAACTGAGGAACGGCATGCTCCCACGTAAATTCGGCAAAAGCCGGATAGACAATTGCCAGTGCTTCACCATGGGCAACCTGTGGGTACATCCCGCCAATTGCCATTCCCATGCCATGTGGCAAGGTCACCCCTGCATTGGCAATACAGAGCCCGGCCAGCGTATCGGCCCAGGCCATTTTTTCCCGGGCTTCCAAATCTGTTAAATCAACCAGAACTTTGGGTAGATATTCCGCTACTATTGATATGGCTTCCCATGCCAACAGGTCAACGTAGGCGCCATTCCCCGGATTAATTGTGCTTTCGAAGGCATGGCACAACACATCAAAACCGGTAGTGGCCGTAACAAACTCTGGCACGGTAACCATCAACTCCGGATCTATAATACAAACCTGGGGATACAAAATATTGTTATACAAAGCCGACTTATCGCGAAGCTGTGAATTGGTGATAACCGCCACCTGGGTAACCTGCGAACCGGTACCTGAAGTGGTGGAGACTGCTATGACGGGCAATAACTTATTTGGATCAGGCTGAGGTGATTTATAAAAAAGGTAATCCCAACTTGTGCCCTCATGAGTGGCTTCGACCGAAATTGCCTTGGCGGAATCCATACTGGAGCCTCCACCCAATCCAATTATAACACTTGCTCCAAAACTTTTTGCCATTTCGGCGCCCGCAGAAATCGTCTCAATTGTTGGGTTAGGAATAACGCCGTCGTAATGGGCGACCTCTAACCCGGCATCTTCCAAAATTTTTATCACACTTGCATATTGTGCTTCCAGTGCTGGGATATGTGCAGAGGTTGTCACCAGCAGAACTTTATTCCCATACTTTTTTGAGATTTCACCTAACTCCTTTATACGGCCTTTCCCAAAAAGTATTTGCGTTGATTGGTGGTAATTAAACTGCTTCATTGTCTTATCTTTTAATCTTTAGTTTGAAAATCAAATTATTATTTAATCTCATTCAAAATGTAAGTATAAACTCATTAATCCAATTTCGCTATTATTGCTCAAATTGCATTAACTCTTTATCTATCAATGGTGTTGCTCCGGCACATGTACATACAAATGCAGCTATTTCCGTTGCTTTTTTGTGAATTTCATTTAATGGGATCTCATTCAGGATTCCTGTAACAAGAAC
>CAYMXK010000604.1:0-2450 GCA_964393915.1 uncultured Prolixibacteraceae bacterium | reverse complement strand
AAGGGCGTATAAGAGAAGAAGGAGACAGAGTGGCCGGAATTCGGACATTTGCACTTACCGGTTTATTGGGAGGAATCATTGGGACACTATCAGTTCTCGTTGGAGAGTGGATGCTGGCAGCCACTGCCTTTTTCTCATTCGCCTTAATAGTAGCTGTCGCCCATTTCGCTGGTGCCAGAGAAAGTGAAGATGTTGGGATAACAACAGAGATTGCTTTGCTTATAACATTCAGCCTGGGAATATGGTCTTCTTTCGGAAGTCATATCTATGTATTTATTGTAGCGGTAATTGTTGTGGCACTTTTGGGTTATAAGCCTGAAATCCACAAGTGGATAAAAAACATTGAAACGAAAGAAATTTATGCTGGTATAAAGTTTCTCATCATTTCGGTTATTATTCTTCCGTTACTTCCCAATGAAGGATACGGGCCTTTTGAGGCGTTAAATCCATATTGGCTCTGGTGGATGGTTGTAATGATTACAGGACTCTCATTTATCGGTTACCTAAGCATAAAAAAGTTAGGAGACCAGATTGGTGTTCTTCTGACTGCTATAACTGGAGCAATTGCATCATCCACAGCCGTAACTTTGAGTCTGGCTAACATGGCCAGGAAAACAAGCGTAAACAAAATTTACATGGTGGGAGTATTGATTGCCTCAGTCATTATGTTTATCCGGATTATAATTGAGGTAACTGTTGTTAATATAAACCTGATTAACACGCTGTGGCCTCCGGTATTAATTATGGTAATACTTACATCGTTGGGAATATTATGGTTGTGGATGTCAGGCCGTAAAAAAGATGATAAAGCGAATCCACCTCTTAAGCTTGAGAACCCTTTTCAAATAAAAATGGCTTTACAATTTGCGGTAGTGCTGGCTGTAATCCTTGTGCTGGCAGAAGCCATGAAAGGATGGTTTGGAGATGAAGGGATATATATTTTATCTGTTGTTTCCGGTTTGATGGATGTAGATGCCATAACGCTTTCACTTTCAAAAATGGCAACTGAAGAGTTAACGGACAAAGTTGCTGTAACCGGAATTGTACTTGCAGCAGTAACAAATACCATCACTAAAGGGCTTATGTTTGCTTTTATAACCAATGTTAGACTATCTGTAAAATTAATTCTCGTGATGGTTGGAAGCGGCATGGCAGGTATTCTTGTTGTTTTATTTGTGTGATAATATAACAGATATGAGGGCTTTAACGGAAATCTGCGCACAATTAGTTTGCTTTGTACCTTTAAATTATTTGGTAAGTTGTAAGTCTGGCATTACTGTTTTACAAATTTATCACATAAACATAAACAATGGGAGCCAATCTGCACTCAACAGCAATGCAGTCTCGCTTCCTTCAGTGCATGGGCCACCACAAACCACCTTTCGACTGAGCTAACACCGAAGCCTTACCACTTGCTAACGATTAAATGCGATACGCTCCTCCTTTCTTATGGGATTTTCACCCTCTGGAAAAATACACTTGTTGTATAAGCACTATATAAAGTTTATTTGTATTTTTGAACCTTATCCAGAGCTTACAACAAGTGTGTGCACTGCTTATGCAGGGCGTACAAAAAGAGTAGCCAATGGTAAGTACTTGATGAGTTTTAAACTATTCTCACTTTTCAAAAGAATCAAACTAAAAAAATGATTGTAAAAATCGAAAACAATAATGCTGAGGGAATTCACAAGGCATTATGCCAGGCATTAAACACAAAGTATACTGAAAACGGCTACGAGTATAAGAGCGATTTTCCAAAGAAAGCAGGTAATCTGACTCTTAAAAGTTTTGATTTTAATAATGGGTTCAATTTCAATATTTTACGTGGAGACATTTCTACTCTTGTTCAACTTGAATTTGCTGAAGACAATAACAACTACCTAAGATACTTTTTTATCAGAAAGGGGGAATTAATACACACTGTGTCATCGAGCATTCGGTATCGTTTAACAGATAATTTTTCGTGTATGGTAGCGGCCAAAGGTGAAAAACATCAGCTATTTACCTTTCCGGTTCAGAATAATGTCGAAATGCTTTTTTTACAACTGGAAACCAAAAGGTTTTCAATTGATTTAAAATCAGATTTTTTCAGCCTGCCAAAAGAAATAGGTAATGTTTTTATGAATAAAATAATGGAGAGCCATTTTAATTACCTAAGGAGTTATACCTTAAGTATTTCAGATACCATAAATAAAATAACAGACACCCAAAAGGAAGGCAGCAGGAACGAAGCAAACAGATGGCGCAGATTCCCAACCGTAATGATTGCCAGTTGCTTTGCCATAATGTTGTTTTTATTTTAAACTGATTTTTTTTGTGATTATCTTTCACATAGAATTCAATAATTGGTTTTAATCGATTCAACTGTTATTTGTTCAACTGATTTAAATACATCCATTCCTGTTGCTACAGATTCGGGGCATTTTTCCATTTTGTCCAGGAAAGCCTTT
>CAYMXK010000603.1:0-2470 GCA_964393915.1 uncultured Prolixibacteraceae bacterium | reverse complement strand
CATGGTTGATATCAGTGTACCTATGCCTGCCTTTGAATCGTATTTTTCAAGATAAACCAGAATCAGGGCGAAGAAACTCATCATAGGCGAGATTATGTTTGTAACACTATCGCCCACCCGGTAAACTGCCTGAGAGAGCTCGGGTGAATAGCCCAGAAGCATGAACATCGGAATAAAAACCGGACCTAAAATGGCCCATTTGGCCGATGCACTTCCCATAAACAGGTTAATTACCCCGGAAAGAATAATAAACATGATGAGCAACGGAATCATCCCTATTTCCATTTCCTGAAGGATGCGTGCTCCATCAATGGCAATGATAAGTCCGAGGTTGCTCCACTTGAAATAGGCCACAAACTGCGCAGCAAAAAATACCAGGACCAGAAAAGAGGCGAGGGTTTTAAAATTTCCGACCATGCCATTTACCACATCAGAATCGTTTTTAAACTTGCCGGTAATCACCCCGTAAACAATTCCCAGTGAAGCAGACATCAGGAAAAGCAGCCCGATAAATCCTTTGAGCACAGGCGAACGCAGGATTGAATTGCCGGGACCCCGGAGAAACCCGTTTTCCGGCAGCAGCCCGACAGCAAGAATTGCCAGCCATATCGCAGTTACCAGTAATACCATCTTTAATCCTTTCCTTTCTTTCGGATTCAGCTTTTCGATGGGTTCTACAGGAACATCTCCCGTGTATATACCCAGTCGTGGTTCCACGAAACGCGTGGTAACCCAGGTGCCCGAAAAGGCAATTATGAAGGTGGATACGGCCATGAAATAGTAGTTGGCAGTAGGTAATACATAGTAATCAGGATCGATTATCCTGGCTGCCTCGGTGGATAGTCCGGCCAGCAACGGGTCGATGGTGCCAATTAGGAGGTTGGCGCTGAACCCTCCCGATACTCCGGCAAAAGCGGCAGCCATACCTGCTATCGGATGCCGTCCTATGGTATGGAAGATTAACCCTCCCATCGGAATTATCAAAACATAACCCAGGTCGGATGCAGTATTGGAGGCAATTCCCGCAAACACAATTACGAACGTTATTATACTCCTTGGCGATTTCATGATAAGCAGCCTGATGGCAGCGCTGATCAGGCCGCTGCTTTCTGCGATACCTATACCCAAAAGGGCAACCATAACGATGCCCAGGGGGGCAAAGCCAGTGTAGTTTTGTACCATTTCGAGCAGTATCTGGTGAAAGCCCTCTTTTGAAAGCAGGTTAACGGCGTTTATGGTTTCTCCGGTAGCCGGATGCACGGCTGTCCAATCGAAGAGATAGCCGCCCATCCACGACAACACCAGTACCATAACAGCCAGCATTCCAAAAAGTGTGGCAGGGTGTGGCAGGGCATTCCCTCCCCTTTCAATCCAGTATAGCATACGGGATGTAAAGCCGTTTTTTTTCTTCTCCATTAATTATAAATTCTGAGATTTATTTAGTGTGGTCAGGTTCAGTAAACAATGACCATTTTTGTGCAAGCGCGCAATATATAAAAATCTTAAAGATGGAGAGCTGGTTTGAAATTACTTTTTTCCCTATCTTTCCGCCAATTTTACAACTAAATGGCCAAATTTCCGCATTATCAACAGCCCGATGCCATGGATTGCGGGCCAACATGTCTAAGGATAGTGTCCCGGTTTTATGGAAAGCATTTCAGTATGAATATGCTCCGGGAACTTGCTTTTCAGACAAGGGAAGGTGTATCGCTGCTGACTTTGAGCGATGCCGCCGAAAAAATTGGTTTCAGGACAATGGGAGCGAGGCTGACCCTCGGGCAACTGGAGCAGATTTCGTTACCTGCCATTCTTCACTGGAACCAGAATCATTTTGTTGTTCTGTATAAAATTACCCGTAAAGGAAAGGACCAGCGGGAATACCACATATCCGACCCGGTTGCGGGACTGATAAAATATTCTGCATCTGAATTTAAAAGATTTTGGGCGTCCACGGTAAGCGCAGGAGAGCCTTCAGGCGTAGCGCTTTTAATTGAGCCTGCACCTGAGTTTTACCACGAGGAGGGGGAGATTGAAAAACGCACAGGTCTGGGCTTTCTGTTTAAATATCTGCGCCCCTACAGAAGACTGATAACGCAGCTGTTGCTGGGTTTTCTTACAGGCAGCTTGCTGAGCCTCCTGTTTCCATTCCTCACACAGGCCATTGTAGATGTGGGCATCACCACCAACAACCTGAGTTTTATTGTGCTCGTGCTTGTTGCCCAGCTTGTGCTGATGATCAGCCAGACAGCTGTTGGTTTCATTCGCAGCTGGATTATGCTTCACGTGAGCGCACGAGTGAGTATTTCGCTGATCTCCGATTTTCTGATCAAATTAATGAAACTGCCTGTCCGGTTTTTTGATACCAAAATGGTTGGCGATCTCCGGCAACGCATAGACGACAATCAGCGAATCCAGACCTTCCTTACCGTTAATCTGGTGAATATGTCCTTCGGCATTTTCATATTTGTAA
>CAYMXK010000602.1:1399-2473 GCA_964393915.1 uncultured Prolixibacteraceae bacterium | reverse complement strand
ATTATAATACATTTTTTTTAAAAAACCATCATTAAAATCATTAAAAACGCATTTGAGTTTTGCTGATCCATTCAAAAATTTAACTGATTTGCTATGTTATTTTTATTGAAATTGTACGCATAACCCGCGTTACTATTGCTATTTCATGATTCAATCATTAATTATTAAAAATTAATTAAATTTATTCTGAGCCATGACAGCCACAGAGAAAAAAACATCAAAAACAGGGTAATTGAGATTGCCGGGATTCAGCCTTTAACCCATATTGCAGTTTAATACTCGCAAAGGATTGATTTTATGGGCTTTCATTTTTAAAAATTTCAGATGGGAGGACTACAGATTTTTTTCGGTTGAATGGTTTGTACTTATATTTAAGTTTATCGTAAATCTCTTTGACTTCCGAAGTTGGTTCGGTACACTGCCGTATTGATATGGTTTGCTGGTTTATGTTTTCAACTGATGTTGTAACACATTTCTGGGTGTTCATTTTTCGGACTATCTCGCGCCAGTTTGAGTTTATCCCGCCTTGTTTTAGCTGATAACGTATGGTTGATACTAACCAATAAGCCAGCAGCCCTAAATTCAGGTGGGCCATTGAGGTATCGTCGGTTTTATGGTAAATGGGCCGAAGGTCAAGGTCGGTTTTCAAAACCCTGAAGGTGTATTCTATTTCGCGGATGATGTTGTAGATTGTCCAAAACAGATGTTCATCAAGGTTCATGAGCGATGTCCTGATAAAGCAAAATACCGGCCTGTTTGTCCATGTCCTCACCTGTTTTGTGCCTGCAACAGATGCTTGTTGCTTTACCGTTCCCGTCATCACAAACGGTTATATCGTAATACATGTGCAAAGATGGATATTTCTGTTTCAGGCGGCCAATACGTTCTTATACTTTATTTAGCTTTTTAATTCCCCCTTTTTTAATTATGCCTTCTTCGAACCTTTGCGAAAGCAGCCCGTTCATACTTTGTTCTTTCAAGGCTTTTGTGTGGCTTCGTACCCAAAGATATTGATCGTTATCGCTTGTGGTTTTCACTTTTAACAATTCTATCGGCTGGTCTTTTTTGTCTTTT
>CAYMXK010000602.1:0-1389 GCA_964393915.1 uncultured Prolixibacteraceae bacterium | reverse complement strand
TATAGGTCGGTATTGCCATTGGTCTTTACCTTTAGCAATTCTATTGGTTGTTTTATTTTATCGCATATCTGTACCTGCGTGGCCGATATGTCGGCATAATATTCTTTCAACGATGAACGTGATACGCAAAGGTAATCATATCCTTTGCTTTTGAGCATCTTCAGGTTGTCATCAGTAGCTATGCCGGTATCCATTACCACAATGGGCTTACGGCTTGTAAAAGATGTTTGGGTGCCAATACATTTACAATATCTTCGAGTGTTTTACAGTCAGCCATGTTGCCCTCAAAGATGTTGGAGTATTTTAAAAATCCCTCACGGTTGACAACCACGGCAAATACTATAATTTTTGCATCGCTGCTCTTTTCTTTACTGCGGCTAAATCTGGCTTTCCTGCTGCCCCGCATTTGTACTTCAAAGTAGGTATTGGTCAGATCATACAGGATGATTTTGTCTTCAAGGTCGAACAGTTCGTTGGTGCGTTTTGACAAGTATTGTTCCAGTGGGTCTTTTATCTGGTTTAGCTTATGCGATATACTGTATAGTAGGTCTTTGGTTATTTTGCCACGGTCAAAACCGGTTATTTCGGTTATGGCCGAGTTTTCTTTGATGTACGAAACGGTTTTTAATTCGGATGCCGGATAAACAGAACGGCTTATGATATGGGTGGTTGCCAGGGCTATTTTATCCTCGTCCCATTTGTTTTGCCTCAGAAAACTGCCTATCCCCAACTGGTCGAAAGCCTGCTGGTAAAGCCATTCTGCTCCTATCTCACGGCCATCTTTGTTTTTCAGTGTCGACATGTTTACTGTTTCCCAATCGCCCCCTTTAATGTCACATGTGCCTTTATCCCTTATCTCACCGTAAAAGTGACCTGCCAACCGTTCTACTTCCTGGTCTGCAATACTCGTTGGAAGTGTATTGCCACCACCCATGATAAGTTCCCCAATACGTCGAGCTAACATATTGCGCTGCACTGCCGATGAAAGGGTCTCAAGCCTGCCAAAGTTTACTATGACCCCTGTGACAAACTGTACCTGACTTACGGTAGCTCTCTACCAATTTATAATACCAATAGTGTTCCCTGGTGGTTTTGTTGTATTTGTTATAAGCCTTTATTAACATGCTACAAAGCTATGTTACCCACTGGAATTCAACAATATACTCAAGGGTACTATATTTGTATTTTTAAAATTTATATATCGTAATATATCAAAATTTTGCGCTGATTCCGAATTTGTAATAATAAATGCATCCATACTTCACTACTTCGTTCCACCCTGATTTCGCTAAGTATATAAGAGCCCAGTTATCTCCAAGCCCCATACCCGAAGAAAAATTTTCTTAACCCCTCAAAATTTCAATAAAAATAATAAAATATAAATAAAAT
>CAYMXK010000601.1:0-2473 GCA_964393915.1 uncultured Prolixibacteraceae bacterium | reverse complement strand
CGGGAAAATACGATTTTGTGGTCAGCCGTGCTGTAACCTCCCTTCCTGAATTTGTAAAATGGATCAGGAAAAATGTATCGGCAGATCATCGCAACGCCATGCCCAACGGAATCCTTTACCTTAAGGGCGGAGACCTTACTGAGGAGCTGAAACCGTTTGGCAAAAGATCCGTTGTTTATAACCTGAGTGATTTTTTCACAGAAGAATTTTACGAAACAAAAAAGCTTGTTTATCTGCCGGTGTAAAACGTCCATTATCCTTAACGTGGTAATTCCCTCGATTTGTCCGGGTATGCCGGGTCATCTGTTAAATTTCTACGATCAACCGCCCGCTATCTGACCCCCTTCCAGTCCTACCCTGGTAGCACTGCTTTGACTGCAAGTTGATTCAGACTTCAATTCCCTGAATTGGTTAAACGGAGTTTTTGGCTAGGTTACTTTCTTCTTTTCAGAAGAAAAGCGGAGGTGTTCGTTGTCAATAACAATTTCCTGCATTCTTTTTACTGTTAGAAAAAGTTCGGTATAGGTGGTATAGAGCGGTGTTATTCCTATCCGGATAATATCAGGTTCACGGAAATCGGGGATTATTCGCGTTGTCGAAGACTGCGGATGAATGAGGGCCTGGCAAATCCGGTAGGCATCCGGATGGCGAATGGCCACATGGGAACCACGCCTTTCGGACTTGTCGGGTGACCCTGATGAAAAGCCCTGTGGCATTAACATTTCCTGCATTAAGTATAGCAGGTATTCGCTCTGAAGGATACTCTTTTCACGCAGGTTTTCGATACCGGCTTCAAGGAGGACCTCAATGCCGGGCCCGATGGCCGCCAGACTGAGGACAGGCGGTGTGCCGGCAAGGTACTTTCTGATGTTGTCAGCCGGATGGAAATCTAAATCAAAGCTAAATGGATTTTTCCCGCCGAACCAACCCTGGATAGGGGAATTCATCAAAGGTTGAAGGTCTTTCCTGACATAAAGAAATGCCGGCGATCCCGGGCCTCCGTTGAGGTATTTATAGGTGCAACCCACAGCCAGGTCGGCATTGGCGGCGTTAAGCCCGACAGGAACCGCACCTGCTGCATGACTCAAATCCCATAGAATCAGGGCGCCTTTGCGATGGGCCATTTCAGTTACCGCCTCCATATCGTAAAGATATCCGCTTTTAAAGGCCACCATCGACAGAACAACCAGGGCCGTGTCTTCGGTAATCTTCTCTTCGAGGTCGCTAAGATCAGGATGAACCCCGTCTTCGGAACCTGCCAGCACCAGCTCATGTCCGGGGCCTGCCTCTTTAACGATACCCTGTAAAATATATAAGTCAGAGGGGAAGTTAAATGTATCGCTCACTATCCTGTTTCTGCCCGGACGAAGCTTCAGTGCCCCATGCGCCAGTTTATACAGGTTCACGGAAGTGCTGTCGGCCGGGATGACCTCTCCTTCCGAAGCACCCGTTACTGATGCCAGTAAATTTCCCAATGTTTCCGGCAGTGTGTACCAGTGTTCGTTCCAGCTCTCTATAAGGTTTTCACCCCACTGGGCATGGGTTAATTCTGCAATGGTATCACTTGTTTTGAGCAGAAGCGGTCCGAGAGAGTTGCCATCAAGGTAAATCAGTCCCGGATCGGGCAGATAAAAGCTTTCCCTGAACCGGGCAAGCGGGTCATTCCGGTCGGCCGTTTCTGCATATTTTAAATCGGTATCAAAATCCATCAGTTCAGATATTTGTAAATGAAGACCAAAAATATCCAAAAATCTATTCTGATGACAAAATCTTTTGCGCCGCCGGCAATAACAATTCAACCCACAATCTGTACATCTCGCCCGATGGATGAAGTCCGTCGGGAGCTACAAGCTCCGGCTCACTCACTCCCCGGCGTGAAATTTGGGTAATATCAACGTATACTGCGGATGTTTTTCGGGTTTCCTGCAGATTGATGCTGTTGAACCGGTCAATTTCAAGTCCAATTTTTTCGGGATTTCGCATTTGGCCGAATGGGGTTTTTCCATAATCGGGAATGGATACAACCACAACCCTGGAAGCATTGTTGCCGGCAAGACTGATGGCTTTGTGGAGGAGCTCCCTGAACTGCCCGCGGTATTCCAGAGTGTCGCGCCCTCGGTATTGGTTATTGACACCAATCAGAAGGGTTACCAGCTGGTAAGGGCCTTTCGGGTTTGCCTGACTGATGGCATCCATGAGTTCGTCGGTTGTCCAGCCGGTGCGGGCAATGATTTCGGGTGGAGAAATATCAATATCCTCCGCTTCCAGTTTTTTTTGCAGCTGGACCGGAAAACGTTTATCAACGGCTACTGCCTCTCCTATGGTATAGGAGTCTCCCAAAGCCAGGTATTTCAACGCTTTGGTGCCATTTAGTTCAGTTGGAGGCGTATCCTGCCCTTCAGGGAAATCACTTTTCGCTATACATGAAGTAATCGAAATCAATCCGGCCATCAGAAGATATAATTTATGTAGT
>CAYMXK010000600.1:0-2475 GCA_964393915.1 uncultured Prolixibacteraceae bacterium | reverse complement strand
TAAGCATATTCCTTATTTTGCTCGCATCTTTCTTCGCCTGCAATAATCAGCAAGGTAAAGATGTTTCCCCGGGCCTGAAACCACTTGATCTGGTGTACCCACATATCGATTCGGCCAACTCCCGCTGGTTCTTCTTCAGCTCGGCCTGCCGGCCTTTCGGAATGGTAAACCTGAGTCCCGACATGGTAACCAATGGTACCTGGGGGGCCGGTTACAGGTACCACACCGACACCATCCGCTGTTTCAGCCATATTCACGCCTGGCAGCTTTCCGGTATACCTGTCCTGCCTGTCACCGGTGAGTTCCGGGGCCACATGGGAAACGACATTTATGGATCTGTTTACAGCCATGACCGCGAAACCGTCAGGCCGGGATATCATAAAATTGTATTGGATGATTACGGAATCACAGCAGAGCTGACCTCCACCACAAGAGTGGGCTTCCACAGGTATACATTCCCGGAATCTGCCAGCAGCCATATATTGTTTGATTTTGCCACTACGCTGGGGCCTTCGGAAACCGATTTTGGTCATGTGAAAAAGATCAGCGATACCGAGATTGAAGGTCATGCCATCATGGGGGCGACCGTCAGGCGTCCGAAGCCGGTCATGGTCTTCTTCGTGGCGCAATTCGACAAACCATTTTCAACTTTCTCCGGATGGAAGGATGGCACGCTGGTTCCTGTTGAAGACCAGATCGAAGGAAAAGGCACTGGGGCATATGTAACCTTTGCCACCGGGAACCAGGAAGTCAGGAAGATGAAAGTAGCCATCTCCTATGTGAGCACCGAACAGGCAAGGCTCAACCTGGAAACCGAACTTGCCCACTGGGATTTCGACAGGGTGGTTGACGAGTCAGCAGAGGATTGGAATGCATGGCTGGGACGAATTGAAATCGAAGGGGGGACTGAAACGGAACAGCGGCGCTTTTATACTGATCTCTGGAAAGCCTTACAGGGCAGAAGGATCATCAGCGATGCAAACGGCATGTATTGCGATATGACAGGACCGGAAAGGCGCATCGGGCAAATTCCCCTTGATGAAAACGGAAAACCGGAATTCAACCACCACAACTCTGACTCCTTCTGGGGGGCACAATGGTCTCTGAACACCCTGTGGCACCTTGTATATCCTGAAGTTACAGAATCGTTTGTAAACTCCATGCTGATGATGTATGAAGATGGCGGACTGATACCCAGGGGACCATCCGGAGGTAACTATACTTACGTGATGACAGGCGCGTCTTCTACTCCGTTTATTGTAAGTGCCTGGATGAAAGGAATAAGGGGGTTTGATATCAATAAAGCATACGAGGGTTTGCGCAAAAACCACATGCCTGGAGGAATGATGTCAAAGGCCGGCTACGAGCACAATACTTTTATCGGTGGCGGGATTGAACCATACATCGAAAAGGGGTATATTCCCCATCCGCTTGCCCCTGTGCGTTATGGATTTCATCAGGATGGTTCAGCGCAGACACTTGAATATTCCTACCAGGACTGGACACTTGCCCAGCTTGCCAAGGCCCTGGATAAAGAGGATGATTTCGAACTGTTCAGCAAAAGATCTTTGAACTATAAGAACATCTGGCACGCCGATAAAGGCTGGATGTGGATAAAAGACCATGACGGAAACTGGAAGGAACCTTTTGATATCCTGGCCTATGGAAACGGCTGGGTGGAGGGCAACGGGGCTCAGTACTCCTGGTGGGTGCCTCACGATGTAAAAGGACTCGCCGGATTAATGGGTGGTGACGAGGCATTTGTGGACAAGCTCAACCAATCGTTCGAATGGGCACAAAAGCATGATTTCGTATCCGGAAAGTCACACAGCGTTGAAACGTTGCGTGAAAACAGGGAAGTGTACATCAATTATGGTAACCAACCCTGCATGCAGACAGCCTTCCTGTTTAACCATGCAGGGGCACCCTGGCTCACTCAATTCTGGACCAGACAGGTGATCGATAAGGTCTACTCAGGAATATCTCCCGATTATGGCTACAGCGGTGATGAGGACCAGGGGCTGATGGGATCTCTTTCGGTGCTGATGAAAATGGGTATTTTCTCTGTTAACGGCGGAACAAGCATAGATCCCTACTATGAAATTGCCAGTCCGATATTCGATAAGATTACCATCCATCTAAATCCTGAATATTACCAGGGAGGCAAGTTTGTTATCGAAACGGTTAACAATGGCCCCGCAAGCTACTTTATCAAATCGGCTGAATTTAACGGGGAGAAACTGAATACACCATTTATACCGCACAACGAGGTGGTAAACGGTGCCGTGTTGAAACTTAAAATGGGCTCTGAGCCGGCAAATGACTGGGGTGTCTGGTGACCTTCGTGGTTAAGTTTTCATTTGTTAATTATTCCATGGAATGCGAATTGGGCTGTAGGCCTGAAATATTTGTAGAAAACGGTGCACCACCACCACCTCTGCCCGATGATCAGCGATGCAGGTATCAATTAAAAGA
>CAYMXK010000599.1:0-2492 GCA_964393915.1 uncultured Prolixibacteraceae bacterium | reverse complement strand
CCATTCACCGAGCGCATTCCCTATCAGGCAATAATACAGAACAGCTATGTCCCTGAAACCGATTACATCATCGGCACCCGTGGTAAAAACTTCGTTTTCATATACATCCCTACCGGATGGAATACCGAAATCAACCTGCTGCGATGCGGTTGGGTGCGTGCAAAAGCATGGTGGTACAATCCAAGAAATGGGGAAGTTACTGAAATTGGAACTTTTCAGGGACGGGACATCAGAACCTTTTCCCCTCCTACCAAAGGCAGGGGCAACGACTGGATTTTAGTCCTGGATAACGCCAAAACCAATTTCTCCCCTCCGGGAAGGAAGTAAAAATCAATAATGCGGGATTAGGGCAGATCTCCACCAGGAGTAATACTCATTTTCGAGTTTTTCGATAGATGGAAATGGGAAAAATTTGTAGTTGTCTTTTTCTCCCACAAAGAACCCGTCCTTTATGGTTCGGTATGCCAGCTCACGCCGCATCGAGCGCATTACGGTTTTGGTGGATCGCTCACCCGATTCGGATAATTTGATCAGGCAATCACGCAAATGATCAGGATTGGCATACGGAAGATTGTTTAAAGGCGCGCGTGGATTGACAGCCAATTCGTTTAGTAGCAGCTCGGCAAAGAATACCTTGGGTGCAGAGACAGGATTGGCTGTGTTGGTGAGGAACTTCACAAACTCAGGGGGTGTAAGCTTGCTGGCTACCCTGGTAGTCCCCGGAATAAACTGCTGATAAAGGTGAGTTTCCGTAGAATTGATACCGGAATACTTCCCTTCTGCAATCTGAAGCACCAATCCGTCATCCGAAACAAGATAAAGACTTTTCAGCGCTTCAATGGGAACCATCTCCAATGTCCTGTAAATGGAAAGATAAACCGACCGTTTGGGTTGTCCGCTTTCATAGGGGACCAGTTTCCTTTCAATGTAATCCCAAGGCAGACCGGGGATTTTCTCCGGATCAACTTCAAAAAAAATTGCCTGTCCCCGGATTTGTTTTTTCGTACCGACAGCCAGGTAGGTGCCAAAATCAAACGGAGAGAGATGAGACGCCAGAAGTGATTCAGGAGTTGCTGCCAAATAAAAGAACTTTTCCATAACTACATGTTTTGTTGATGCATATAAAGTTATGGATAAATGACGACACCAACAATGAGAAATGGTGGTAAATCAAACAGCGCTAAGTAAATTTCTGCCAGGAAGATGCACTCTACCTTTTTCTGTAAAAGAGATATCCGGTGACCAGCAGTCCGGCAAAAGTGAACAGGGCGAACAGATAACTGCTGAATGCAACCTGCATACCCCCCGAAATAACATGCCCGCTGGTACATCCGCCAGCCATGCGGGCGCCAAACAGCAACAGAAAACCGCCTGCAAAGGCAAATGCCAGACGCCCGGCAACCGAATTACCTTTGTAGTGAGCCCACCTGTCATGTATTACCCTCCATTTGAATTCTCTCCTGATTATTGAAAACAGGAAGCCTGCAAGCAAGGCTCCGCCCAGGAAGAAGAGGAGCCAATCTCCTGATGAGCTTATTTTTTCAAACCATCCGGTTCCGGTCAGACCGAGTATGTGGCCACCTGCCCAGGGGAAAAAACTGCTGGCAGCCATCGGTTTACCAACAGTTAAGTTCATAAACATGAGACCATTGAGAACAGCAAGTCCGGCCCCACTAAATAACCATTTCAGGTTGGTACCTTTCTCCAGCCTGTGCAAATAAAATGCGCCCCAAATCAATAATGCCGACAAAACAAAAACCAGCAGGAAATAGAGGAGATTGAAACTGCCTGCAACAGAATGCAGGGAGAGTTTCCCAAGGTCACTCCCCATTATGGGTTTAAGCAATGGGGCCGCATAATAGTAAGCCACCCCGCCCACAATTCCTCCGGCAATACCTGCCAGTGCATCCAGGGAACCTTCGCCCAGGGAAATCACCAGGGTGCCGGGGCAGTATCCAAGAATAGCCATGCCAGCTCCGAAAATCAGGCCGCCCAGTATCAGTGAACCTGGAATAAATGGCTTCACATGAAATGAAGCGGATCCAAGGGCAATTTCTATGCTTACCAGAATTGTCCCCACACCCAGCGCCACCATTATGGCCTTTGCCACCGTAAAATCTTCGAGGGTGGCCATGCCGCTGATGGTATCAAAACGGTTAAGCCGGGCCTGTATCAAAAAATACCCAAACAGGAATCCAAAGAACAAATATAAAAATACCATATCAATAAGTTTAAAGGAAGGCATGATAGCCCACCTTGCCATAAAAAATAAACCAACGACCCAATAAATTAATTGGTTGCCTTTTCAAGCCTTTTCAGAATACTGAAAATGAATGCAGCCGATAACAAGCAACATACAACAAAAATCATCCAGAGTTCCCAGAGATTAACTTTCCCCCAGAAATCACTGCCAATGAAAAGGAACTTGTTACCTACAGCAGTGGCCAGCAGCCAGCCACCCTGCATAAGTCCCTGGAACCTGACAGGAGCCA
>CAYMXK010000598.1:0-2497 GCA_964393915.1 uncultured Prolixibacteraceae bacterium | reverse complement strand
ACAACCTCCTGTTCAATCTTGTTCTGCCTGAGTTGTCTTATCTCCTCCAGCATCAGCAAAATCTGATCTTCAGCCCTCTGGATAATGTACCGCTCAGGGGTTGGTTGGGAACATGAATTTAACAGGGAAAGCAAAATACCGCAAATGATAAAAGCGGACATTTTATTTCTTTGAGAAGATCCTACCATATCAATTGTTTTAACAGGAAAAGTTGATTTTATACAAACCTACCCATAACTGTAAAAATCCCTTTTCAATTTTGGTTCAATAAATAAAAAAGATGTAGCGCATTGTCAGATATGTTGAAAAATGAGACATGTTTGATACTTTTTAATAGTTGGAAGCTAATCTGGTAACCTCAAATTTACTATTTTTCACTTCTGTCTTTAGAATGAGGCGAGTTATGATCTATAGCTCACATACGCAGAACATCATAATGACGGATTCCAACAAAAACCTTAGAAAATCTGATAATTTTGTGAGATGAAACTAATGCGACGATTATTATCTTCCCTTTTCCTGATGACCTTTTTCCTTTGTGGAGCCAAGGCTCAGGACTACGATCCTTTATTCAGGAAAATTTCCCCGGATGAGGGATTTACCTATGGTGCGATCAAGACCATAGCCGAAGATGCCAATGGATTCATCTGGTTTGGCACAGAGCACGGCCTCTACAGATACAACAGCCTGGAAGTAGAAAAATTTGTACATCAGAATGACAAGCTGAACTCTCTTCCCGGTAATAATATCGATGACCTGTTCATGGATGATCAGGGTCGGTTATGGGTGGCCGCCAACAAGACATTGTGTTATTTTGATGATCGCAGGCAACATTTTGTAAAGATTGAACTGACAGGTTCCCAATGCGATGACATAAGCATAACCACTGATAAAATTATTCAGAATAAAAAAGGCGACATGTATATGTTGCATTGCAACCAGATTTACAGGATGAATTTCGGTGACAGCCTGTTCCATAAGATAGATATTGATTTATCTGATTCCTCAGATATTATAACTTACATTGAGTTCGACAACTCCAACAATCTCTGGGCAGGTACCAATCATGGATATGTCTTTTACAGTCCTGAGCCTTATCAGCAGTTTGAATTGTTTTTCCACCGGATTAATGACAGGGTACAGGCGATTTACCAGGACAACAACACTTTCTGGATTGGTTATGAAACAATGGGGGCGGATCATGTGAATGACCTGGGAATTCTTATTCAGGATTACAGTCAGTATGGATTTGATGCCGACGGACAAAAGGGGAACGACAGGGTTCGCGGAATCATTAAGGATTCGGAAAACAGGATTTGGATTGGTTCGAACAATGGACTACTGCTGGTGGGCAGGAACAGTATCCGGCTCATTCGGAGAGATTATTACAATAACCTGCCGCATAACAGCATTCATTCCTTGTTTATGGATTCAAGGGATGGCATTTGGATCGGTACCTGGTCGGGAGTACTGGTCTACCTGGGCAAGAACAAAAACCACTTCCTGCATTTCAACCATAATCATGGAAATAAACCCCTGAAAAGCAATGTGGTCAGTTCATTTGCTGAAGATGCAAATGGTGCCGTTTGGATCAGCACTGAAGATGGAGGGCTTAATTATTTCGACCGTAACAGGAAGGAGTTCGACTCGTTTGCAGGATCAATACCTGGCAGCAGTCCTGGCAATATCAAGAAAATCTTATTCGACGGGAAAAGCCGTCTGTGGCTGGGTACCTATGCCGGTGGTCTCTGGAGTTTTGATATAGCTGCAAAAACATACATGCGCCATCCGGTCGGGGGGAAAACCAACATCAGCATATACGACATACTTGCCGAAGGCAATGGGTTGTGGCTGGCCTCCTTTGGGGATGGTCTGTACTATTACGACCCCACCAACGGCTATATTAAAAAATATGAATCAAAGAACAACGATCCGTATTCCCTTTCATCAAACCTGACCAGGGCACTTTTGCTTGACAGTTATGGAGGGCTATGGGTAGGCACGCAAAACGGGCTCAACTACAAACCCAAAGGAAGTGATCGGTTCAACCGTTTTTTTTATAACCATACGGGCATTCAGAGTATAAGCAACAACCAGATTTTCACATTGTTTGAGGACACTTCCGGCCTTATCTGGATTGGCACGGGGGGTGGCGGAGTGAATTGTTACGATCCGGAAACCGGTGAATTTTCAATAATACAACCCGGAGACGGCCTTGCCGGAGCAAGTGTTTACGGGATTCTCGAAGATAACAAAGGAAATCTCTGGTTTAGTACAGAGAAAGGGTTATCCTGCTATTCTCCGGGTAGCCGGAGCTTCAGGAATTTTGACAAAGAGGATGGCTTACAGGGAAGACAATTCAACCCGGGTGCTGCTTATGAATGCACTAACGGAGAGTTTTTATTTGGAGGCCCCAACGGTTTTAACCTTTTCAATCCGGATTTAATCACTAATAATCCGGTCTCCCCACGAGTGTTTATATCGGGCCTCGAAATCA
>CAYMXK010000597.1:0-2501 GCA_964393915.1 uncultured Prolixibacteraceae bacterium | reverse complement strand
AAACTCCCCA
Source organism: uncultured Prolixibacteraceae bacterium (assembly GCA_964393915.1). Lineage (GTDB taxonomy): Bacteria > Bacteroidota > Bacteroidia > Bacteroidales > Prolixibacteraceae > UBA1413. The sequence goes on along the minus strand of CAYMXK010000597.1, from coordinate 2,491 downwards.
ACGTCGTAGTCATTTACATGGATGACCTGGGGTACGGCGACATGGGTGCCTATGGCGCAACCGAACTGAAAACCCCTAACTTCGATATGCTTGCCGAAGGCGGGGTAAGGTTTACCACAGGGTACGCTTCTTCGGCCACCTGCACACCAAGCCGGTATGCCCTCCTGACAGGCGAATATCCCTGGCGGAACGAAAGCGCCCGGATTCTGCCGGGATCAGCACCGTTGATTATTGACACAGCCAAAATGACCATTCCCGGGATGCTCAAAGAAAAGGGGTACCACACCGGTATTGTGGGCAAATGGCACCTCGGTCTGGGTATTGGCGATGTGGACTGGAACCAGCGTGTATCTCCCGGGCCCAATGAAGTGGGATTCGACTACTCGTTCATCATGGCAGCCACACAGGACCGCACGCCCACCGTTTATCTCGAAAATGGCTATGTGGTGGGGCTCGAACCCGGTGACCCGCTGCTGGTGAGTTACGAAAAGAATTTTGAAGGTGAACCCACAGGTATCGATAACCCGGAATTGTGTAAAATGATGTGGCACCACGGTCATAATAACTCCATTCACAATGGAGTTCCCCGCATTGGCTTTCAAAAGGGCGGAAAATCGGCCATGTGGATAGATGAAGATATGGCCGACGATTTCACGCAGAAAGCACAACAATACGTAAAAGAAAATAAAAGCAACCCGTTTTTCCTCCTTTTCACCCTGCATCAGCCGCATGTACCACGGACCCCCAATCCGCGTTTTGTGGGTGCATCGGGAATGGGCCCGAGAGGTGATGTAATTGTGGAAGCCGACTGGTGCGTGGGCGAACTGGTGAGAACCCTTGAAGAAGAAGGCTTACTTGAAAACACGCTGATTATTTTTTCGAGCGATAATGGCCCGGTCTTGAATGACGGGTATTACGATGATGCAGTTGAGCTGATTGGTAGCCATAAACCCGCAGGACCGCTGCGTGGAGGGAAGTACAGCCTGTTTGAAGCAGGCACCCGTGTGCCTTTTATCGCCTATTGGAAAGGGAAAATTGAACCTGTAGTTTCTGATGCCGTGGTATCGCAGCTCGATTTGTTCTCCTCCCTGGCCGCATTGGTTGGAAGTGATAAACGGGGGCCCGACAGCGAAGAGTTGCTTGATGTGTTTTTGGGTAAAAGCCAACAGGGCCGCGAAGAGCTCATCATTGAAGCCACAACCAGAACAGCCCTGCGAAAAGGAGAGTGGGCAATGATTCCACCCTACCAAGGGCCGGCTGTTAACAAGAGTGTCAATATTGAATTGGGCAATTCCGGTGAGTTTCTTTTGTATAACTTGAATGATGATATCGGCCAGCAGAACAACCTGGCAAAATCGGAACCGGAGAAACTTCAGGAGATGATTGAAGCCTTTCAAAAGATCCGCGGAACTAAATTTCAGGAAATTGAACAGTTGGAGCTGAAATAAAATGAAACTATCCATCCCCGTTTTTATAACTGCTTTGGTTCATTTTGGTTCCGCAAATGAGGCATATAGCAGCACATTCAATTCAGAAAAGGTAAAACCCAACTTCATTTTAATTGTGGCCGACGATCTGGGGTTTGCCGATTTAAGTCTGAACGGAAGCAAACAAATTCCCACGCCCCACATCGACCGGCTCGCAAGGGAGGGGGTGAATTTTACACAGGGATATGTTTCGGCGCCGGTTTGCGGCCCTTCAAGAGCCGGTTTGATGACAGGGAAAAATCAGGTTAGGTTTGGTTTCGATAACAATGTTGCCACGAATCAGCCTGGCTTCGACCCGGAATTTCTGGGACTTCCGGTTTCAGAGAAAACCATTGCCGACAGGCTAAAGCCGCTGGGGTATGTTTCCGGACTGGTGGGCAAATGGCATTTGGGCGAAGGCGAGCGTTTTCACCCGCTAAACAGGGGTTTCGACGAATTCTGGGGATACCAGGGTGGCGGGCACGATTATTTCACTTCCAGGCCGGATGGGAAAGGGTATATGTCGCCCATAGAGTGCAATTACAAAACACCCCAACCCATTACCTACATCACCGACGACAAAGGCGATGAGTGTGTGGATTTTATCCGCCGGCACAAGGAACAGCCATTTTTTCTGTTCGCTTCATTCAACGCGCCGCATGCGCCCATGCAGGCAACCGAAGCCGATTTAAAGTTGTTCAGTCATATTCAGGATGAAAAACGGCGAACCTACTGTGCCATGGTGCACAGGCTCGATGTAAATATTGGCCGCATTTTAGAAACAATAAAAAAGGAAGGGCTGGAACAAAATACGCTGGTGATTTTTATCAGCGATAACGGAGGCCCCTGCGACCAAAATGCATCTGTAAACGCTCCCCTTAACGGGCAAAAGGGGATTCTGCTTGAAGGTGGCATTCGTGTACCTTTTATCATGAAATGGAAGGGGCAGTTACCGGAAGATAAAACTTACCGGCATCCGGTAATTTCGCTCGATTTTACACCTACCTTTTTGAAACTGGCAGGCG
>CAYMXK010000596.1:0-2503 GCA_964393915.1 uncultured Prolixibacteraceae bacterium | reverse complement strand
GTTTAAGAAAAAGAAAACCCAAAAAGCCAACTGATCATGAACAATATATCTGAATTATTCAGCGGAAATAATATTTCGACAGGTGACATCCTGCTCGAACTTAGCTACCTGGTAGCTGCCTTGCTCTTTGTATACGGACTAAAAAAGCTATCTCATCCCGAATCTGCCCGCGGGGGTAACCTTTGGGCGGCGGGAGGTATGCTTCTGGCAATGATTACCACAGCACTGCTTCATAAAAACGATGCAGGCAGCACTATCCCCATGGTTAATCTATTCATTATTATTATTGCCATAGGAATTGGCGCTTCAACGGGCTGGATTATTGCCCGCCGCGTTAAAATGACCGCCATGCCTCAGCTGGTTTCCCTCTACAATGCCACTGGCGGTGCCGCATCTGCACTGGTGGCACTACTTGAATTCCCAAAAGCAATGGCCGGTAATGTGGGTTCCATCCTGGTAACCGTTCTCGGACTTATCATTGGTGCGGTCGCTTTCAGCGGTAGTTTGATTGCTTACGGAAAACTCGATGGAAAAGTAGGGGATATCAGGGCAGGTTATTTGAAATATGTTAATCTTCTCCTGATGGCCGTTACATTGGTTTTCGCTGCCTGGCTGGTCTTTTCAGGAGGAAATCCATCAGAGCAGGTTTGGGCTATCTGGCTGCTTTTTGCACTTTCCCTTGTTTATGGGGTAATGTTTGTAATGCCCATCGGAGGTGCCGATATGCCCGTGGTGATTTCACTGCTCAATGCCCTTACGGGTATAGCCGCTGCAATGGCCGGGTTTATCTATCATAACCAGGCTATGATCCTTGGCGGTATTCTTGTCGGAGCCGCCGGTATGATTCTCACCCTTCTGATGTGCAAAGCCATGAATCGTTCGTTGCTGAATGTTATTATCGGTGCTTTCGGAGGGGGTGGGGCAGCCGTCGACCACGAAATGGGCATTATGAAGGAAATTACTGTAAGTGATGCTGCCGTCCTGCTCAACTATTCACAAAGAATCGTTATTATTCCCGGTTATGGACTGGCAGTAGCCCAGGCACAGCATATTGTCCACGAGCTCGATAATATCCTTGAGAGCCGGGGTGTGGATGTGCGTTATGCCATTCATCCGGTTGCCGGCCGCATGCCCGGTCACATGAACGTATTGCTTGCAGAAGCTGACGTTCCATACGAAAAACTCGTGGAAATGGATGATATCAATCCGGATATGGGCAGCGTGGATGTGGCTATCGTAATTGGCGCCAATGACGTTGTAAACCCTGCCGCCTACGACGATCCGTCGTCGCCGATCTATGGCATGCCCATCATTGATGCTCACCTGGCAAAAAACATCATCGTAATGAAGCGCGGTGCCGGAAAAGGGTATGCCGGAATTGAGAACTTCCTGTTCTTCAATGACAAAACCCGCATGTTCTACGGAAATGCCAAAGACTCTCTGCAAAAGCTTGCAGCCGAGATAAAAAATATGTAGGGACTTGTTACAGTTGTTCCTTCTGAACCCGGCAGCCATCCTGCCGGGTTTTTTTTTGCACCCCACTAATGTGGCAAAGCATCAGGATTTCGGAAACAGGCTAATTTTTCTATTCAATATTTGCTAATTTTGCTTCGGTAAAAAACAATTGGCATTTGGAAAAACAAATTATACTTGAAGGAATTGATCCGCTTGAGTTCTATGGCGTTAACAATTCGAAGATCAACCTGATAAAGAATTTTTTCCCAAAAATAAAGATCACTGCGCGGGGGCATTCCATCTACCTGCAGGGGGAAGAAAAAGAGCTGGAGAATTTCGAAAGGAAGTTCAGCTATATCCTCGATCACTATTACCAGTTTAATATGCTCCCCGATGAAATTATCACCCAGATCATGGTGAACAGCCTGGATGGCTTGCCCGGTCCTGAGGATGAGCCAGACATTCTGGTCTACAGCAACACGGGTAAGCCGATCAGGGCCCGCACGCCGAACCAGCGGGTACTGGTGGAGGCAAGCCGTGACCACGACCTTATTTTTGCCATCGGGCCTGCCGGAACAGGAAAGACTTACACAGCCATTGCTCTGGCAGTCAGGGCGTTAAAGAACAGGGAGATCAAGAAGATTATTTTGAGCCGCCCAGCCGTTGAAGCAGGGGAAAGGCTTGGGTTTCTTCCGGGAGATCTCAAGGAAAAGATTGATCCCTACCTGCAGCCCCTTTACGACGCCCTGCTGGATATGATCCCGGCAAAAAAGCTGGAGGAATTCCTGAAAGATGGTATTATTCAGATTGCCCCGCTGGCATTTATGAGGGGACGCACCCTCAGCAATGCATTTGTTATTCTTGATGAAGCGCAGAACACTACCATCAACCAGTTGAAAATGTTCCTTACCCGCATGGGATTGAATGCCAAATTTATTGTGACGGGCGACGTAACCCAGATCGACCTTCCCGACCGAAGGCAATCCGGTTTACTGCTTGCCATGAACATTCTCAGAAATATTGATGATATTATTATTGTGCACTTCGA
>CAYMXK010000595.1:0-2513 GCA_964393915.1 uncultured Prolixibacteraceae bacterium | reverse complement strand
ATTACCATGCTTTGCTGGGGATCGTGGGCCAATACCCAGAAACTGGCTACCAAAGAATGGCCTTTTCAGTTGTTTTACTGGGATTATTCCATCGGTGTTTTGCTACTTTCACTGCTGCTTGCTTTTACGGCAGGGAGCATTGGCACTGAGGGAAGGAGCTTTATGGCCGACCTGTCCCAGGCCGATTTTAAATCGCTCTCCTCAGCATTTTTGGGCGGGGTAGTGTTCAACATTGCCAATATTCTGCTGGTGGCTGCCATTGCTATCGCAGGTATGGCGGTAGCATTTCCCATCGGGATAGGCCTTGCCCTGGTAATAGGGGTGGTAACCAATTACATTGCCACGCCTCTTGGCAATCCGGTGTTGTTGTTTATCGGGGTTGGACTGGTCACTGGCGCAATAGTGCTCGATGCGATGGCCTACAGAAAACTGCCTGGGGCAAGCTCAACCTCCACCACAAAAGGGATACTGATCTCCCTCCTGGCCGGCTTTCTGATGGGTTTCTTTTACCGGTTTGTAGCCGCTTCAATGGCCATGGATTTTGTAAATCCGGAGGCAGGTAAGCTTACCCCTTACACCGCCTCGGTAATCTTTGCCATAGGCTTGCTGCTTTCCAATTTTCTTTGGAATACCCTGTTTATGTATAAACCTCTGACTGGCGAAAGGGCCACCTATTCTGACTATTTCACCAAAGGGAATACCCGTTTGCACCTGATCGGTATCCTTGGCGGTGCCATCTGGAGCATTGGAATGACCTTCAACATCATTGCAGCCGAACAAGCCGGGTTTGCAATTTCCTATGGTTTGGGACAAGGTGCCACCTTGATTGCCGCCCTTTGGGGAGTTTTTATCTGGAAGGAATTTAAGGGCGCCAAAGGGGTCAACGGTTTGCTTACCGCTATGTTCCTGTTATTTGTTGTGGGCCTTTCGCTGATTATTGTTTCACGGTTATACTAAAGAGTTATGAGACCAAAAATCGTAGTGATTGGCAGTTCCAATACCGATATGATCTGCCGCGTCCCCCATATCCCGAAACCTGGTGAAACAGTATTGGGAGGCGATTTTTTCACAGTGCAGGGCGGAAAAGGGGCCAACCAGGCGGTAGCCGCTGCGCGGGCCGGGGGCGATGTAACCTTTATTGCCTGCGTAGGCAACGACCTTTTCGGCAAGCAGGCCATTGAATCGTACAAAGTTGAAGGGATTGACACTTCGTGTATAGAAATTGTGGATAATGTTCCCACCGGGGTTGCCCTGATCAACGTGGCCGATTCGGGCGAAAACAGCATTGCCGTTGCACCCGGTGCCAATGCGAAGTTAACCCCTGAAATTACAGATAAGTACCGGGATGTGATCCTTTCGGCAAACATCATACTGATGCAACTCGAAATCCCTGTCGAAACAGTCTTTCATGTGGCGCGAATGGTTCATGCAGCAAATATTCCGGTGGTTTTAAACCCGGCGCCGGCACGCGAAATTGATACTGAAATTCTGCCGATGCTTGCCTGCATTACGCCTAATGAACATGAAGCATTGCTTGTTTCCGGCTTATTCCCTCCCGATGCCAAATTGGTTTCTGAAATGGCCGCCGAAATCCAGAGGAAGGGGGTAAAATCGGTCATTATTACCCTCGGAAGTGAAGGAGTATTATACAGGGAGGGCGCAACAGAGGAAAAAGTGCCAGGAATACCAGTGAAGGCTGTCGATACCACTGCCGCCGGCGATACCTTCAACGGTTATCTGGTGGTGGAACTGGCAAAGGGAAAAACCCTGCGTGAAGCCATAACCATTGCCAACAAAGCGGCTGCAATATCGGTAACCCGTATGGGGGCGCAACCCTCAATCCCATATTCCAGTGAAATCACTCTTAACGATTAGTCATTTTAGTTTAATGTAAATGAGATTATTATGTACATATTTAAAAAAGTAGTTATTTGTCTGGTAATTATTGTTTTTTCTTTTACGCAGGTTTATTCCCAAACACCGGTTGAAAAACATGGCAGACTCAGGGTTTCCGGAAACCAGATTGTAGGAGAACACGGGAAACCTGTTCAGCTTATGGGTATGAGCCATTACTGGTCGGTGTGGGGACCACAGAAATATTACAACAAAGAGGTGGTCAACTGGTTGGTTAAAGACTGGAAGGTAGACCTCGCAAGGGCCTCAATGGCTGTGGAGATTAATCAGAAGGGAGAGGACAAGGGATGGCTTTTTGATAAAGAAAGGCAGACAACCATGGTGGAAGCCGTTATCGAAGCAGCCATCGAAAATGGGATCTATGTCCTGGTCGACTGGCATACGCACCATACCCACACCGAATCTGCCAAAGAATTTTTTGCCTATATGGCTGCCAAATACGGTCACCTTCCCAACCTGATCTGGGAAACCTTTAATGAACCGGTTAAACAGAGCTGGCCGGAAATTGCGGAATATACCAATGAAGTAACTTCTGTAATCAGAAAACACAGCGAAAACCTGATTATCGCCGGAACCAGAAACTGGAGCCAACGTGTAGA
>CAYMXK010000594.1:0-2522 GCA_964393915.1 uncultured Prolixibacteraceae bacterium | reverse complement strand
ACATTCTTTGAGAATGATTGAATACTTCCTCGACCAAACCAAAGGGAAACTGCCAATGTCGATGGGTGATATTCAATCGCCGTTTAACAATGCCACCAATGTCGTAGATACCAGCAATTTCCTGATTTCCATGCTCACCGAGCCTGAAAAAGTTTTAAAATTTCTGGATGTGATTGCCGGTTTGGAGATTGATTTTTATAAGGAACAGGAAAAGCTGATTGGTGATGCTTTGGTAAGGCCCGGACATAGCTTTGCCTCATCTTCTGCTTTTGAGGGCTTTGGGATAAGCGACGACAATTTGGTAATGGTCGATGAACAAAGTTACCTTGAATGCATTGTGCCGTCGTTCGAAAAACTGGGCAATGCTTTTGGAGGACCTGTTTTACATTCATGCGGAAATTATTCCGACAAAACAGATTTGTTCCGGCAAATAAACGGTTTGAAGATGGTTGACGCAGCATTTACAGCTGAAACAGACCCCTCCCCTAACCCAACAGTCCCGTTCTCAGACGCCCTGGCAGGCTCCGGGATCCTTCTGAATGCCCGCATGGTGGGCAATCCGGATGTTGTAAAAAACACGACCCAGGAGCTGTGGCAACCCGGAATGAAATTGATTGCGGTCACATTTTCACCCACACCTGAAGAACAACAGGAAGCTTATAACATCATTCATTCTATTTGCAAATAGTTTAACCGGATGTTTAAAAAGTAAAATAAGATAATTACCAAATCAATGAATAAAACCCGGGGTTACCGTTGGCGTATTGTTGCCATGCTGTTTTTTGCCACTACCATCAACTACATCGACAGGCAAATCATTGGCATTCTTAAGCCCTATATTTCGGAAGAGCTGGGATGGAGCGAGTCGGACTATGGCTATATCGTTGCTGCCTTTCAGATTGCGTATGCCATTGGACTGATCACAACAGGCAAAATATTGGATAAATTAGGCACGCGGATGGGATATCTCTGGGCAATGGTGGTGTGGAGCGTTGCGGCCATGGCCCATGCAGCCGCACGCACTGTTCCCGGTTTTGCCGCCGCCCGTTTTGCCCTGGGCATCGGTCAGGCCGCCAACTTCCCGGCAGCCGTGAAATCGGTGGCCGAATGGTTCCCGCGAAAAGAGCGTGCCTTTGCCAACGGACTGTTCAATGCCGGTTCAAATTTCGGAGCCATTTTGGCGCCCATTGCCGTATCGGCCATTACCGTTGCCCTGGGGTGGAAGATGGCCTTTCTTATCACAGGGGCAACAGGCTTTATCTGGCTGATTTTCTGGCTGGCATACTACCAGCTTCCCGAAAAACACCCCAAAGTATCTCCCGGCGAACTCCAACACATCACGCAGGACAAATCCGAAGAAGAATCTGGCAGGAAAATGGGCTGGCTGCAGCTTTTCAGGTACCGGCAAACATTTGCATTGCTCACCACAAGGTTTATCTCCGACTGGGTATGGTGGTTCTTCCTCTTCTGGGTGCCCGACTTCCTGAATAAACGGTATGAGGTAAACATCACCCAGGTGGTCCTCCCGCTGATCATCATCTATTCCGTCTCCATTGCAGGGGGTATTGGAGGCGGGTGGCTCTCATCGAGGTTGATCCAGATGGGACGCCCGGTTGACTTCGCACGAAAAACGGCCATTCTGGTTTGTGCACTGGTGGTCATGCCGGTAATGCTCATCTATCAGGTCCATAACCTGTGGGTGTCGGTGGCCCTGATTGCGCTGGCCACTGCCGGTCACCAGGGTTGGTCGGCGAACATGTTTACGCTGGTCTCCGATATTTATCCAAAGTATTCAGTTGGCTCGGTGGTTGGACTGATCGGGTTCGCCGGCGCCATTGGCGGCGCATTGTCGGCATCGTTCATCGGTTTGTTGCTGGAAACCACCGGCAGTTACTTCCTTATCTTTTCGTTTGCCGCTTCAGTCTACTTAGTCAACTGGCTGATAATAAAAATTTTCATACGGGAAATCAGACCATTGGAAATAAAGAATCAAACAGCTTGAACCATCAAGTAAAACCGTTGTTTGGAGAAAGTAATAAAACTTTCATTCTATGTGGAAAAATGACGAAGAATTGTTCTCCATAATTCAACAGGAGCTCTTTACGGCGGTAATTGGCGATATTATGGATAAACTGGGATATATCCACCAGTTTTTACCTCCCCGGATCCAGCCGTTAAAAGAAGATATGTTCGTTGTTGGTCGTGCGATGCCTGTTCTTGAAGCCGATTGTTTTGAAATATTAAGCCAGGGAGCGAACCCCTATTTATCCAAACCCTTTGGACTGATGCTCGAAGCACTGGATGATATGAAAAAGAACGAGGTATATATCTGTACCGGATCCTCACCCAGTTACGCCTTATGGGGAGAATTAATGAGTACCAGGGCAATGGCTTTGGGTGCTGCAGGGGCAGTGGTAAACGGGTACTCGCGCGACACAAAAGGAATTTTGGATTTGAATTTTCCCACCTTTTCTTATGGCAGGTATGCCCAGGATCAGGCCCCACGCGGAAAAGTTATAGAC
>CAYMXK010000593.1:0-2526 GCA_964393915.1 uncultured Prolixibacteraceae bacterium | reverse complement strand
ATCGGATATCGCAGCGGTTGGCATTTTCCTGTGGCCTGACGTATGGTGTAATAAAGCTATTTAGTGTTGATTGGTAAATACCAAATGCAGCTCCCGATTTACGATCCGGATAGTTTTCATGAGGTCCCCGGCCATACCATTCTATGTCATGAAAATCAGGCCTTATGAAAAACTGAAGTCCAACGCGGGGAACGTCTGGCGCATCTTCTGGTATTGAAAGACGATAATCCACATCAATTGTGCCGTCGGGATAAATAAGACTTTGTATTTCAAGCTTCGATTGTGTTGCTTCGAACACATAGTTTGATTTTATCTCTGTAACATTGCTCTCAGTCTCATTTATCAGAAGGCTTAAAAGCTTGAAATTTTCACCCTCATGTTTCCACACGGCCATTTTCTGATCTACCTTCCATCCTTTATCGTTATCCGTGAGGGCCCGCCAGAAATTGAAACGGACAGCTCTGTCGATTAATACTTCGTTACCCACTTTGTATTCAGAAATCATACCGGTTGATTTATCAATCTTAACGGAAAAACGGTCATTGGATATTGTGTAATATGTCCCGGTCTCCATTGATTCTGCCTTTGAAACCGCTTTTCCTGAAACAGGCTGGTCAATATTCTCATGACTGCTCAGCTGGAACTGCTCCCATGCAACAACATGGCCTTGCTTTGCCCAGATACAATCTTCTTTCAACAGAAATGAAACCGTCAGGAAACACTCTTTTGTGGGATCAAAATCTTTAACGTCGGGTATAACAATTTGCTTTTGAGCAAGAGGGGAAATATCCGCAGCATCCAGTTGTCCTGCTGCAACCTGATGACCATCGGCTATAAGCTGGTACCGAAAATTGTATTCGTTTAGGTTGGTAGCCGCTTGACGATTATTAATTTCGATAATCATTGGTTTTGTATTGACCAATTTAAATGAAACAGGCTGATATACCTTTTGCAATTCGTAATAATGCGGATGCGGAGTCCGGTCGGCTGCTATCAGTCCGTTAATACAAAAATTATTATTGTTCGGATAGTCTCCAAAATCACCACCAAACACAAATCCTTCAGCCGGATTTTCCTGATTTTTGTAAAGTGCCTGATCGACCCAATCCCAGACAAAACCACCAACCAGCATATCGTTCTGATAAATAAGCTTCCAATAATCGTCGAAGTTGCCCAAACTATTCCCCATTGCATGAGCGTATTCATTGAGCATAAATGGTTTACCCGAAGGGTATTTGCCATGTTGCTCTTCGTTGGTTGATTCTCCCCGTTCTCCTTTGCGGGTTGCTTTCCCCTGCAAATGCTGTTTAAGCCATTCGATGGTTGGATAGGTCTGGCTGTCCATGTCGGCAGCTACATTCATATCGGCATACTGGATCAGTCGCTTTTCCGGATCGCTGGCATGGGTGGCTTCGCGCATCGCAGTGAAAGTGTTTCCATAACCCGCCTCATTACCGAATGACCACATTACTACGGAAGGAGATTGGCGGACGCGGATAACCATCCGTTTCATTCGGTCAACACAAGCGGCTCTCCATCCGGGTTCGTCGCCCGGAAGTATGCGTTTGTGGTAACTCAACCCATGCGATTCCACATTGGCCTCATCCATTACCATCATTCCGTATTGGTCGCAGAGTTCGTACCATCTCGGATCATTTGGATAATGGGCATTTCGTACAAAATTGACATTGGCTTGTTTCATCAATTCCAGGTCGCGAATCATTTCTTCGCGGGTAATAGTCCATCCCTGATCCGGAGAAAACTCGTGCCGGTTAACACCCCGTACTTTGAATTTCTTTCCATTCAGCAAAAGCGTATTTCCCAAAACATCTATTTTTCGGAAAGCTCCCGGTAGTTTGTACGCCTCAATAACACGATTCTTCTGTTTCAGTTCTACCCACACCGAATATTGAAGTGGTTTATCGTCGTGCCATAACTCAACTTCGCCCATATCGATCCCAGACAGCATAACTTCATCACTAAAACCTGGATTGAAAGATTCAAGATTGAAACTTTTTTTATCGACAATAGATTTCCCGTGGGGAGATTTAACAGAAACCGTGATCGAGTAGTTTTCCGCTGTTCTTCCGGAAAAATTGGCAGACGAGTAATGTAAAACAATGCTGCCTTGTCTGTTCGTTAGATTCACTTTAGGCTGTGCATAAACATCCCACAAGGTCGTTTGTGGCACTGCCCTGATGAAAACATCCCGGAAAATACCGCTGAGGCGCCAGTAATCCTGGTCTTCGAGGTACGAACCATCACTGTATTTGTAAGTTTCGATGGCCAGAAAGTTTTCGCCTGATACCAAAAAATCTGTTAGGTCGAACTCCGCCGGAAGCCGGGAATCCTGTGAATAGCCAACTTTTTTACCATTTACCCAAACAAAAGTCCCGGAACTTGATCCGGCCAGATGAAGAATAATTCGTTTGCCTTCCCATTCTTCCGGAACTGTAAATGTCCGGCAATACGACCCAACCGGATTGCGCTGTAAATATGTGGTATACTTCGGATCTGGCTCATTCA
>CAYMXK010000592.1:0-2527 GCA_964393915.1 uncultured Prolixibacteraceae bacterium | reverse complement strand
CTTTTGTTCCATTCTTCTTTTTATTATTTACAACTGGAAAATATATACTGAATTTAGTGCCTTTATTAGGGACACTCTCTACTATAATCTTGCCATTGTGGGCATCTACAATTTTCTTTACATAGCTGAGTCCAAGTCCAAACCCTTTTACATTGTGAACATTACCTGTAGGAACCCGGTAAAACCGTTCAAATATCTGGGTATGGTGCTCTTTGGCAATTCCGATGCCTCTATCGGCGATCGACAAAATTACGGATTCTTTCCGCGATTCAGTGGTTACCGTGATATCAGGGATCTCGTTACTGTACTTTACAGCGTTGTCGAGCAGGTTGAATACAACATTGGTAATATGCACTTCGTCTCCCTTAATAACATCATTGATGGCCTGCAGGTCTGAGTGTAGTTCTCCGTTGCTGTTTTTCACCCTTAGCTCAAAGTTACTGATTACACCCCTCACCAATTCATTGATTTCTAATTCTCTAAACCTGAGTTTCAGACGACCCTCATTAAATATTGCCATTTGCAGGACTTTTTCAACCTGAAAACTCAAGCGTTTACTTTCCTGGTTTATCACATTGGAAATGTGCTCAATGGTCCTTGGGGTTGTGGCAATACTTGCGTCCTGAAGCATCTGGCTGGCCAGCGATATGGTAGATATTGGGGTCTTCAGCTCATGCGTCATGTTATTAATAAAATCGTTTTTTATCTGCGACAGCTTTTTTTGTCTGAAGATGATAAAAATCGTATAAGCAAATATGGCAATGAGCAGACTCGTCAGAATTACTATAGGAATTACCATTATGCCGGTCAGGTTAAGTAGATAACCCGTCCGCTTGGGAAAATACACGACAAGGTAATTGGCTTTCCTGGTCACATAATCGTTCGGAAAAAGTGGAAACCGGTATTCCTTAACCCGCTTGGTCGTTTTAAAGTCGGGGCTTCCGGCAATAATGCTCTCCTCCCCGCGCCAGAAAGTTTTTACTGCAAATTTGAAATCGAGATTTATTCCCTGAACCCTTAATTCCTCCCTCAGCGTTTTTTCAAGAAATTCAGCATCAAGTCTGTCTTCAATGGGAAGGTTCCGGAAAAACACACGCTGAAAAAACTGAACATTCTCCCTTAGCCGGCGTTCAAGCAGCTGTTTTTGCTGAAGATTATAATCGTGAAGCTTATCAAAAGCTGAAGGGAACTGCCCGGGCATACCTCGAGAGGTTGGGCCCTGAGAAAATACGGAATCAGAAAATTCAAATTCAATAGGTTCCTTAAAGAACTGGATATTCCGGGAAATACTGAAAGACAACGAATAACTTTCGCTGCTTAAAGCACCGGGCAATTCGCTTTCAGGAAAAACTGATTCCGGGGTTGCTGTTCCCTGCTGATATACCCTGAGCAATTCCTCTTCGAAAAGAGACTGAGTTTCATGCTCCTCCATTTTCCGGATAACCTGTGTCAGCATCTGGGTAACCGTCTGATCAAACTGCCCCTCACGGATATCAGCGGCCTTTTTAATACTGTTGGTCTGTACCAGAATCAGGCCTGTCATCACAAGACCCATCAAAACAATTAGTGTTACCAGCTTGTTTCTGCTCATGACGCAAATATAACTTTATGAACCCTGATTTATAGATTCTTAACAAAATTTAACAGCAAACACAAGGAGTGCTGGCCATCAGGGTATTTAACCTGCAAGATGTGGATCACTTTACTTATTGATTTCAGAGGCGCCGGGGGTCTTAAATAATTAACCTGCCGACCCCGGCACATCTTCAGACAAGAGCCGTGCAATTACCAGTGGGTAAAACTGGTGTTCGAGCTGATGAATTTTCTCCGCGAGTGACTCGGGGGTATCATTTTCATCCAAAAGGCACTTCGCCTGGAAAATTATGGCTCCATCGTCATATTTTTCATTCACCTGATGAATGGTAATTCCTGAAAAAGGCTCCTTATTTTCAATTACAGACCTATGTACACGCATTCCATACATGTTTTTTCCACCATACTGAGGCAAAAGAGCAGGATGAATATTGATTATTTTAAATTTTTGTACCAATTTTTCAGGGACCAGCCATAAAAAACCTGCCAAAACTACAAGGTTAATTTTTCGTTCTGTTAAAAAATTCTCTACAAAAACCGATTCGTAGAATTGGGAACGGTCAAAAATCAAGGTATCAATACCCATATTTTCAGCTCTTTTAAGGGCGTAGGCATCCGGATTATTTGACAACAGGCAATCTACCATAACATCTTTGTTATCAGCAAAATACTCAATGATTCTCTGGGCATTACTACCAGAGCCTGATGCCATTATTGCGATACGTTTAACACTCATTATTATATAATTTTCAACCTTGAATAATTGAATAAAATGTTCAAATAAAGCTAATTACAGATATGGTACTAATATACCCGTCAATTTTTTTTTATCTCTTTTCTTTGAAATATAGTTTGTAAATTTATTACTTTGCACCGAATTTTTAAATAACCATTTTAGTATTAACTTAAAATTTTAGCTATGTCTGATATTGCA
>CAYMXK010000591.1:0-2538 GCA_964393915.1 uncultured Prolixibacteraceae bacterium | reverse complement strand
CGAAATTTTCGGCATTAACCCAGACCAGGAAAATCGCACAACAAGTTTTAAGGATGCCGTATTCGATGGTGATTATTTTGAATCGGTGAGCCGGAACCCCATACTCATCGGGGCAAAACTGGCCGAAAAAATGAAAATCACCACCGGCAACCGCATTGTTCTGACCTTTCAGGATATCAACGGCGACATTACATCGGCCTCATTCAGGGTTTGTGGCATTTATCGCACTTCGAACACCACAAACGACGGACGGAACGTGTATGTAAAGAAAAGCGATCTGCTGGCGCTTTTAGGAAAAGACGAAGTGGTAAACGAAGTGGCCATTTTGTTGCACAACCTGGATGATGTTTCCGGATTCAGGACTGAGTTGCAATCGAAGTACAGCGGGAATGAAATCCGCACATGGGCCGAAATATCGCCCGACCTGAGTTTTATGAACGAATTCACCGGTTTCATGATGATGATCCTGCTGATTATTATCCTGATGGCGCTGGCCTTCGGACTGCTGAACACCATGCTGATGACCATCTTTGAACGCACCCGCGAACTCGGGGTTTTGATTTCGGTAGGGATGAGCAAAAAACGGGTATTCCTGATGATCCTGCTCGAAACTACCTTCCTGGTGATTTCCGGTGCTTTGTTCGGGTCATTACTCGGCGCCCTCACCGTAAACTCAACCAACCGCACCGGCGTTGACCTGACTCGTTTTGGAGCCGATGCTTTTTCTGATTTTGGTTTTGCACCCATTATATATCCCAGCCTCGATAATTCCTATTACCTCTACCTGGCTCTACTGGTGCTTATAACCTCCTTTCTTGCTGCGGTTTACCCTGCCTTTAAAGCCCTGAAACTGAACCCGGCCGATGCGGTCAGAAGAGAATAAAACCAAAAACTAAAATGATACACGTTGAACTTTAATAAATACAACCATGGCAATCATCAGAACCGTAAATATTTCAAAAACCTACAACTCCACGCACCTGCCCGTTAAAGCGTTGAACAACGTCAACATTGAATTCGAAAAAGGTGAGTTCACCGCGATTGTGGGCCCTTCGGGCAGCGGAAAAACCACGCTTCTCAACCTGTTGGGTGGTCTCGACAAACCCACCGAAGGACAGATATTCATTGGCGAAGAGGAGATTACCCGACTGAAAGACAGCAAGCTGATCGATTTCAGGCTGAATAACATCGGGTTTGTATTTCAGTCGTACAACCTGATCCCGGTATTAACGGCAAAGGAGAATGTATCGTTCATCATGCTGCTCCAGAAGAAGAGCAAAAAAGAGATGGAAGAGCGTGCCGAAGAGTTGCTGAAAGAGGTAGGCCTGGCCGACAAGCTCGATGTGCGCCCCAACAAACTTTCGGGTGGGCAGCAGCAGCGTGTGGCCGTAGCCAGGGCACTGGCATCGCGGCCACAATTTATCCTGGCCGACGAACCCACTGCCAACCTTGATACCGAATCGGCCTTTAACCTGCTCGATATCATGGCAAAGCTCAACCGGGAAGAGCACATCACCCTTATTTTCTCCACCCACGACCAGCGGGTGATAGACCGTGCCCGGCGCGTGATTAAACTGGTGGATGGCGCCGTAAGTTCTGATGAGAATTTCAACAGGTAGAAACTATGCGGTTATTTATCAGATATTTAGGGTTATCTGTTTTACTGCTTGCGGCTTCAACCCTTGCGGCCCAGGAGTTTTCATCAGAAACCGCCACAGCCAGGCCCAATCGGGTGCTGAGCTTTAACGGTTATCTGAAGGCCCTGCCATCGCTCGATTTCACCAACCTGACAGACGACGTAAACTTTAACAATGTACTTCACAACCGATTAAATTTCAGGTATTCGCACAGCAACAACCTCTTTTTCGTGGTTGAAGTGAGAAACCGGTTACTCTCCGGAAGCATGGTAACCGATTACCATGATTTTATGAAAGAATCGCTGAAAACCGACAACGGGCTTATTGGGGCTTCATTCATTCCGGCATCCGGGAAGAACTATATCTGGCACCTTAATTCCGACAGGTTTTATGCCGACTGGCGCCTCAACAACTGGCAGGTAAGGCTGGGCCGCCAGCGGATCAACTGGGGCATCAACATGGTTTCCAATCCCAACGACCTGTTCAATACCTATTCGTTCTTCGATTTTGATTATGAAGAGCGTCCGGGTGCAGATGCCCTGCGCATTCAGCATTATACCGGCAATCTGTCCCGATGGGAACTGGCCATAAACCCTGCACGGGAAGCCAGAAATTTGGTGGCGGCGCTCATGTATGCCTTCAATACAAAAGGCATCGACCTTCAATTCATAGCAGGTTACTATAGAAACCGGACGGCAGTGGGTGCAGGATGGGCATCCCACATCAAAGAAAGCGGGTTCAAGGGTGAAGTCACCCTTTTCAACAGCCTCGGCAAAATGGACTCGGCAACCGTTGTGGCAGCCCTTTCGCTCGACCACCTTTTCGCGAACGGGATGTATGGATTTGTGGAAATGCTCTACAATGGAGGAAACCGGTCGGGCGAAACAAACCTGCTGCTGAT